>CAZQOD010000155.1:0-6495 GCA_964594945.1 uncultured Desulfopila sp. | reverse complement strand
ATAAGGAGACAACACAAATGGCTTTAACAGGAATACAAATCTTCAAACTCCTGCCAAAAACCAACTGCAAGGAGTGTGGGGTTCCCACCTGCCTTGCTTTTGCAATGAACCTGGCATCGGGTAAGGCTGAACTCGATTCTTGTCCGTACGTATCTGATGAGGCGAGAGCGCAACTTGCTGAGGCCTCTGCTCCTCCCATTCGCCCAGTTGCTTTAGGTAAAGGGGTTCGAGCAGGAAAGACCGGTGGAGAGACAGTTCTTTTCAGGCATGAAAAGACCTTTTTTAATCCGACGATGTTTGCAGGGACGATTACTTCGGATACTCCGGAGACCGACGCTGCCGGTCAGCTAAAGGCGTGGAATGCCCTGCAGTATGAGCGTGTCGGGCTGAATCTGCGGCCCGAGTTGGTGGCGATAAAAGATGTTAATGGTGACGGTGTTGCCTTTGCGGCCCTTGCCAAGCTTGTTGCCGAGACCTCCGAGTTTAATCTCATACTGATGAGTGAAGACGCCGATGTAATAAGTGGCGCTGTTTCTGCCGCCGGTTTTAAGCGCCCGCTGATTTATGCGGCCACCGCCGATAACGTGGACGCTTTTGGTCAGATTGCTTTGGATAATGACCTCCCCTTGGCGGTTAAATCGGATTCAATTGACGGCGTAATGGCCCTTACTGATAAACTGACTGAGATGGGGCTTAAGGATCTGGTTATAGATTCAGGAGCAAGGGAAGTGAAACAGGCCCTTGAAGATCAGGTTGCTATTCGTCGTGCGGCCTTGAAAGACGGTAACCGTTCCCTCGGTTTTCCGACAATAACATTTCCGTGCGAAATGGCCTCCAATGTGGAAATGGAGGGTCTCATTGCCAGTATGTTTGTTGCCAAATATGGCGGAATTGTCGTTTTGTCCGATCTGACCACGGAGGTTATTTTTCCTTTACTCCTGGAACGACTGAATATCTATACCGATCCCCAACGGCCGATGACCGTTACGGAGGGTATCTTCGAGATTGGTAATCCGGATGAAAATTCGCCCGTACTGGTAACCACGAATTTTGCCCTAACCTACTTTATAGTGTCCGGGGAAATTGAAGCGTCGAAAGTTCCGGCCTGGTTGCTTATTAAGGATTCCGAGGGGTTGTCTGTCCTCACTGCTTGGGCTGCCGGTAAATTTGGCGGTGATGATGTCGGAATGTTTGTTAAAAAGTCCGGTATTATGGATAAGGTAAAGCATACCGAACTCATTATTCCCGGCTACGCAGCGGCCATCGCCGGTGATGTTGAAGAAGAACTCTCCGGTTGGTCAATTACCGTGGGACCGAGGGAAGCGGCTCATATAGCGGGATTTCTGAAGAGTAGATAAATTTACTCGTGTATTCCGTCTTTTCTCGAAAAAAGGCGGAATACATTTGGGATATTATTGTTGTAGGATAGGTGAGTTTGTAACTACTATTATTTGACAAAGGAGAAAAATATGATTCTTTTTGGCGAAAGCCTTAATGTTATTTCCACGGTGATTGGAAAAGCATACAGGGAACGAGACCCAAAGCCGATCCAGCAAGAGTGCCTTGAGCAGAAAGAGGCCGGGATGGACTATATCGACATTAATCTGGGCCCTGCCAAGAAAGATGGACATGAGTTGATGCCATGGGTATGTCAGGTTGTACAGGAAGTTGTCCCTGAAATCCCACTCCTTCTCGACACTTCCAATATCCAGGCTATTGAAGAAGGTTTAAAAGTTCTTAAACCTTCCAGTAAGCCGCATATTGTTAATTCCATTATGGCTCGTCCTGAGCGATATACGGTGATGTTGCCGATGGCCGCGAAATATGAGGCTGATATTGTTGCCCTTATGTGGGGTCCTGATGGTCTGCCCCGTGACGAAAATGAACGTGCGGCACTGGCGGTTGAACTGCTTTATGCAGCCAATGAAGCCGGAATTCCCAATGAAAAAATATGGGTAGATGGTATTGTAACCCCCGTGAATATTCAGCAGGCTCAATCGGTTTCACTTATTAATTTTCAAATGATGCTGGAGGATATCGCACCGGGCGCATTGTCCACCTGCGGCCTGTCCAATATTTCCAACGGTCCTCCGGTTCACCTGCGTCCGATTCTTAATAATACCTTTATGATTATGCTCGAGCGATATGGCATGAAGTCGGTTATCGCCGATCCCCTCGATAAGGAGCTGATCGCCGTCGCCCAGGGCAAACGACCGGATATAGTAGAGGTTGTCCATCAGGCAATGGATGGAACTGCCCCTGATCCTTCAACTTTATCCAAAGAACTCGGTGATTACGTGAAGACCGTTAAAGTTATTACCGGTGAGACGCTTTTCTCAGATTCTTACCTTGAAATATGATTTGTTCACTGGTGAAAAAAGCTCCATCCTTTCGGGGATGGGGCTTTTTTTTTGTGTAAAGAGTGGTTACAGGTTTAGAAATGGTCGGCGAATGGGCCGGAAAAAGTAGGGGAAAAATTTTTTAAAGAGTTGAACGGGAGTAGCTATGGTAGCCAATGCGCAGAAAAATCGTTGGGTATACGTTTTTGTCTGTAATTCGGGAGGGGATGAAAATTTTTTAGGTCTATACGATGGGGAAAAGGAGATTAATTTTATCCCGGTGTTTCGCAGTAAGGACGAAGCCAATGACTGTTTTCTCTCCATGCCGAGGGAAAGAGGGAAGAAATATGAACTCCAGGCTGTTTTATTTGATGAGCTGCATGCTGATGCCGAAAACAGCGGCTTTTCTCTGGTTGTAGTTGACGGCGAAGGTAAAATTGTAGCTGAATGATTCCGGATGAATTCCGGGTTGGTTCGGTTATGTATTTAATTGATTTGGTCTAGTAAGGAGAAAAAGAGGGTGAGTTTAAAAATTGCAATCGGCGGTAAAGGCGGTGTCGGGAAAACCACGGTTACGGCATTAATAGCAAGGTGTCTTGCAATGGATAGATCCAATAAGGTTATTGCAATTGATGCGGATCCTGTTGCTAATTTAGCCGCAGGTCTAGGTATACCCGAGGATAAACCGATTACGCCGATCTCGGAATTAAGAGAGTTGATTGCGGAAAGAACTGGTGCCGAGCCCGGTACCATGGGGGGATTTTTTACACTGAATCCTAAAGTTGATGATATTCCGGAACGGTTTTCCCTTGAACGTGATGGGGTGAAACTTCTGGTTATGGGTACGGTGCAGAGTGGTGGTTCCGGTTGTATTTGTCCGGAAAGTACCATTTTAAAGGCCTTGATGAATCATCTTGTTCTATATCGAGATGATATTGTCATTATGGACATGGAGGCCGGGGTTGAGCATCTCGGCAGGGCCACCTCTTCGTCTGTTGATGCCCTTGTTATTGTAGTTAACCCTGGTGCGAGGAGTAGAGCTGCTGCCGGGAGAATTAGAAAACTCGGTACGGATATCGGAATAAAAAAGATCCTTGTTTTGGGCAATCGAATTAAAAATGAAGAGGATAAAAAATTAATCAGGGAATCTCTGGCAGACTTTGAGATACTTGGTTTTTTGCCTGAAAATGATGAAATTGTTGCGGCTGACAGGGCCGGTCGCAGGGGTTTTGAGGATATCAATGAGGCGCCTCCTGAATTGTTTGAAATTGTCGATGCGTTGAATGATATGAAAAAAAACTCCCCATAATCATGACAGTATATGGAACTGAAATATTGTAATCGATATACCTACTTAATTGCTAATACGTTGATTTAACCATATAAAATGTATTTTTCGTATTCTGTGTGCGAGATCCGGGTGGGTGGCTATGGTGATTTTTAACGGTAAATATCGTTGGGATGGTACCAAAAAAGATGGTGAAGAACCCGTTGCCTGGTTTCCGGGGGCATATAATCTGCTTATAGTGGATTATTCGGGGCAGGGCAAGAGGTTGCAGTTTATGAAACCGTATATCTGTATCTTTTCCAAAACCGGCGAAGGACAGTCAATAGATGCCGGTCCAGATAAGTTTGCCAGACGGATTTGCAGTGAATTCTCCCTGATTATGGAACGGGTTTTTTGGGTTGAAGAGCGTGGCGGCGAACATGGTAAATATGAAGTACTGGCCTTTAGCAAATCCGGTAGATTGGGTGACACTTTTTTTTACCGGGTTGAGAGGAGAAAACCTTTAGCCAGTGAATTGCGCGTGATACAGCGGGCAATTGCCATGGCAGATGAGGGCTTGTGATCGATGATGATATCTGAAACGGAAAAGTTAAATAAGCGGCTGGCGGAGCTTGAGGAAGAGATTGCCGAGACTTTGAGAAGGGTTCCAGCCCATTCGGCAAAACCCGCCGTAATGATGGATTTACTTGATCTTGAAGATGAGAGGGAATTAATCATAACTCGTCTTTCGCAAGCGCAGGAGGATAACTGATGGGGCCTGAATGCGTTGGCATCTTCGCTGAAACCTTCGCCGCTTATCTGCGAGAGATTCGTGGTGTTGATTACCTGGCCAGGGCGGAGCCGCTTGGTCTTTCCATAGAGGGCGGGGCGCTTGTTATTCCGTTATATGACGATGTCTACCTCCTTTCAGGTACGGGAGTTGTTGCTCGGAATGGTATCGAGCCAAGCGCTGCGGTTAATGTGATGCTCTGTAAGTATGTGTTGACCCATCAGGGGGAGGCGGAGGTGGGGCGCGACAGGCTTGTTACCTATCGCGAATTTAGAGATTCCGGTCCCCTTACCTCATATTTCACCACAAACACCAACAAGACAATAGAAAGTACTTTTTCAGGTAATATCAGTGAATTGTCCAGGCGGGCCCTGGCCATTGGCGGTGAGATCATAACTTCTGACTCATATGACCTGTCGCTTGAGTTTTATGCGTTTCCCCGGATTCCGGTTATTTTAAATTTTAATGATCAGGATGAACTTTTCCCCGCTGTATGTTCCGTTCTTTACCGCTCTTCAGCGGAACAATTCTTGGATATGGAGTGTCTGGCCATGACCGGCACTCTTTTGACGGGTAAACTTATTGATTCCTGAACGTTTTTTCAAAATGGTTAAAAAATTATAAAGGGAATATCTCTGTAAGATACGTATAATGTATTAATTCAACAGGACAAAATTTATTACAACATCCTTGTTAGAAGGGGTTAGAGGCTGGGCGACCACCATATCTTTTCTGGTTTTTTAAAAAATCGGTATTATATTTTTTTCGTCCGTTTTATGACAATAATGAAGAGTTAGGGTAAAACAGCCGTTTGTGGACAGAGACTAACCAAATAGGAGGAGAAAACGTATGACTGATCAACATTGTCCGGGTTTTGAAAGTAATAAAAGTCTTAATGAAGTGAAAATTAAATGCCCTGAATGTGGTAAGGAATGGGAGATTTTTTCTGACGAATTGGAGAAAAATGCCAAATGTTCTGCATGCGGTGCCGTCTTTGACCCAAAGGGGTGCCAGGTAAAGTAACAGCTGTCGAGGCCGGTGGGGAGATTATCTCCACCGGCTGACTTGATTGTGATAACTGTTGTAAAGATGCGCTACCTCTGACCCTTGATTATTCTTTTTTCGGTGATAACCAGATCGAGGATTTCATCATGTTGCCGGAGTGGGGCTTTTTCCACCATTTGCAGATCAAAGGCCAGTCCTATGCGTATTGCTTTCGGATTTGTTGCCAGGAAACGATCATAATAGCCGCCACCGTATCCAAAACGTCCCCCCCTTTCATCAAAGACTGATCCCGGTAGAAAAATCACGTCTATTTCCGTCGGCTGCATTTGCCGGGTTGCGCATAATGTTTCCCTGGGTTCCGGTATTGCGCAGTAGCCCGGAATCAGGTCCGTATCCGGATCCGTGATCCGCACAGCGTCCAGTCTTTTTTCCTCTACCCGAGTTATGGGCACGCAAACCGTTTTTTTCATCTGTAACAGAGACTGGATCAGGTCCAAGGTCTCCACTTCGCTCCTGAAACTGACATAGGTAAAAAATGAATTGTTGTTCTTTATCAGATCCAGGTTGAGGATGTTTTTCAGAATAATCTGAGAATCGCTCTTGATTTTCTCCCTGGAGAGTTTATCGCGTGCGGCAAGGATTTCTTTACGCATCTGTTTGGGATCAGTCATCTGGTTCTCCTTTGCTATGGGTGGAATAATAAGTTTCATAAGAGCTGATGGCGTTACCATCGTAGCTCATTAGCTAAATTCAACTTTATAACCGTTGAATAATGTAGAGATAGGTTGGAAACCTGCTGAGAATTTTAAACCGATTAAAGGTGAAGAGATGTTTCCTTGAAGGTTGATCAAATTTCAAGGGTGAAAAATAGATACATCCCTTTACATGTGTATGTGTCTGCTGATCGTGGAGTAACTTGAGAATCGCGGGGTAATGGTTTTCCGGCAGGTTCTCATCCATTAAAAAATTTGCTGTAATTTCAACAGATTGATATTTTTTGTTGATGTCTTGGATTCGGGCGAATGTATCGGTTACCATTTCTGCGCTAATGGGCTTACCGAGGAGTTTCAGGGTCTCCGAGTCAGCGGATTCAA
>CAZQOD010000154.1:0-6616 GCA_964594945.1 uncultured Desulfopila sp. | reverse complement strand
TTGGAAATATTTTTATTACCTGACTATTGCAAGCAGAATATGAGAAATTATTTTTTATACAGATATGTAGTCTGTTGATTACGAAGTAGTGTTTTCATATTTTGTGTCCTTCGTGGGTGGTTAAGATTTCAGGTAGTATGATTCCCTTTCCCTATTAACCTGATGAATTATGTAATGGTATCGACCTATGAATCAGACTGAAAAGCAGGGAAAAAGCTTAGATGCTTTAAAAGCATTCAATAATGCAATAGTAACCAGTCGACTTTATCCGCAAAACGCGCCTCAGGTAGCAAATGCCATAGAGAGGGGGTATAAGAATATTCGCTCTTTTTTACGTTATTACGGTACACTGGTCTTTTCTTTCCATAACGATCAACCATGGTTGTGTGATCAAATCCTTGGTGAAGAGGTGCTGTCATTGTTTCCCAACCTGGTTGTCTACCGCCAGTTACGCATTCTTGGTTTTAAGAAATTATGTTTGATAAATGAGATGGACAGATACGCTTTTGCCCAGATTTTATCAGTATTCAACAGTTCAACCGAGAAAATAGCCGAGGCGGGTGGCGGTTTGAATTTTATAACCAGCCGTGGTTTGGCCTCATATTTCCCTGGTGGTGATAATGTTTCCTCCTCCACGTCTGCGGACAAGCAGTTGGCGGGTGAGGATCAATTAAAAAAAATGGTTAGGGTGCAGAGGAGATTGTTGTCGTTCTTATGGGGACGGAGTGAGAATACGCTGACCTTTGATGGTGTTAAAAGACAATTTGCAGATAAAAGTGTTGCCATTGAAGTTCTTGCGGCCGGAATTGGTATTATCTTAAGGGATATTCAGCAGGAGAAAAAATTACTGTCAGCAAATAGATTTTCTGAGATGTTTGTTAGGGCGGAAAGGGTTATTGCCGAGGATAGTTATGGTGATGTCGGGCTTGGGCTTGGTAAGTTTTTAGCGGACAGTCTTAAGCCTTCCGCCCTGTGTGTACTGCTGTGCCAGGAGTATCCCGTGGGTTTGGCCGGGGCTGTTTATGAAGGTATTATCAAGTTTTTGCCGGCGGAACGTCTTCATGAAGTTTTTGTGATTTTTCAACAACAAATTACCGGAATAGAAAAAAGGGGGGGGGATGGCGAACACGCTCAATTGCTTAATAGTTCGTTGAGACGATTACAGCAAAACAGAAGAGTCAAACAATTGCTGGAAGCGGAAAAAGTTTGCAGACTTATCCGTGACGGAGAACGGCTGCGGCGGAAAAAACGCCTTGCAACTGGGATCCAAGCCATACTGAGGGGGAATGTTACCGCGTTTAAAAATGAAGAGTTGCTGGAATATTTGCCCGGACTTGTAAAAGAAATGTTTGAAACAGGGCAAAAAGAAAATGGCGTGACTGTTTTCAAGCAGATGATTTCTTACTGTTCGCATGATGGCGAGGCAATAGAAAAACCCCTTGCTAAAAGTATTGTGGGTGTGGCGGATATGTTTTTTGCAGTGGCCGGGTGGGAGATGTTGGCTGTTGCGATTGATCCGTTGCTGGCGCTGTTGAGGAGAGCGGAAGAAGGGGATAGTAGTCTTGAAAGGGCAGTTATTATTTTAGAGCAGGTTATGCAGAAGAACTGGCAGGATGGTGATTTTGCCGGGGGAGATAAGATTCTCAATCTATTTTATCAAATACGCTCCGGGCAAATTTCTAAAAACGATTCTGTTAAAAAGATAATTGCTTTAATACAGGATAGGGGGGTGCGGCCAGAAAGTTTTCCGGATTTACTGGAAAAATATTTAGCACAACCGGTAAACAAGAGAGTTGGTTATCGTTTGATTCTGCAGGGACCGATTGCGGCGCGTTTTCTCGTCGATAGGCTGATCAATATCGATGAATATAGCGAACGTATTAAGATATTGGACTTATTAAGTTACAGTGGTGACTACCTGCCGCCCATTATAATTGAAAAGTTAGCGGCACATATGCCTTGGTACGGCAAGCGTAATCTTATTAAGCTCCTTGGTGAGACCGGTGTCGGAGAAGATGCCAAGGCGGTATTTCCCTACTTGAGACATGATGACTTCAGAGTACAGCGGGAGGCTTTTCTCTGTATTTATAAAATCGGCGGCAAATTGCGTAAGCAATTGCTTTTACTAGCACTTGATGAGGCTTCCGAGTTGACTAAGATACAGATCGTGTCCAGTCTTGTGGGAATGTGTGATTCCGATTGTGCGGTTCGGCTCGGAGAATTATTGGCGGCAAATAGTGATTTCAGCGAGAGGAATCGTGTCACGCTGCTGTTGCAGTTGTTGGAAACCTTGGGGAAATGCAGATGCCCCCAGGCCTTAAAGGATGTGCAGTTGTTTCTTAACACCAGGGGTGGTAGATCCACCAAAAAGCTTCCGCAATCGGTTTGGGCCGCTGCGGAAAAAGCACAAAAAAATCTTGAAGATGATCTTCAGGAAATTCGCAAAAAACATGTACAGGCCAGTAAACTGCGTAAGAACGCCATACAAGAGGCTATGAAAAGGAGGCACACGGAAAAGGTAAAGCAAATTACGGAGGTTCCCAGGGAACAGACTATTCGACAACTTGTCTCAAAAGGGGAGACGCAGAGAGCAGTCGGCATGCTTTTAGAATTGATTGAGAAGGTTGCCTGTGAAAAACAGTTTGATATGGCAGATAAGCTGCGCCAATGGTTGATTGAAATTGATCCGTTGGCCTACAGTCATATTATTCAGGCGGCAGAAATAATTGATCGTGAAAGGGCGGCGGCAATTGACAAAAGTCATTTCGAAATATGGGCAGGGCTCTACGATATATTGACGACGGATGAGTTCAGTGCCGTCTATTATTCTTTGAGTCACAAGATCCTGAAAGAGGGAGAGATTATAGTTAACCAGGGAACGTTACAGCCATCTCTTTATTTCATTAATTCAGGTAAGGTAAAACTATATTTTAAAAATCAGGGTAATGAAGTACTGGTGAAAACATTAACTAAAGGAGAGATTTTCGGGGCGGCAGCTTTTTTTGAAGCTTCGGTGTGGACACTCTCCGTAGCTAGCGTCGGTATAACCGATCTCTCTGTTTTACAGCGGGATAAGCTTAAGGAATGGCAAGAGTATTTCCCTGGCCTTGAAACGAAGCTAAACGATTTTTCCAGAAATTTCGAATCCATTGAAGGTTTTCTTGAAAGATCGGCAAAAGACAGGCGTAATAATAATCGCTCTAAAATATCCGGGAGGGTTTCTGCAATTCTCATTGATTCGACAGGGCAGAATATTGGTGTGAGTTCTTCGGTTGAATTGTCCGATATTTCCCAGGGCGGTATGTCCTATCTCGTTCGGATTTTACGAAGGGAAAACGCCCGCTTGCTCCTGGGCAGAAAAGTTCAGATCAGGTTGGCCACGGAACCTAGGTTTAAGGATGTTGAGCCTTTTGTTGGTGATATTTTGGCCGTCAGGTGTATTTATGCGGTTGAAAGTGATTATTCCGTCCATATTTGTTTTGAAAAATCCCTGACAAAAGAATTTATTGAGGACCTTGTCGGTCGGGAGTATTGATTTTTGTTTACTTACTGAGTTTGCTCTGTTATCAGCAAGACGCAGGTATATCGGCGATACTGGTGTCTTACACCTCCATTGAATAGTGTGGAGCTCAACTTGCCGATTGCAAATTTCAGAGATGGCTTTTATTCATATCCTGCGTGCGGGGTTTGGGTGATATTGTATTTGCAATTGTAACTGTACAGGAGTTTTTATGGCCGAAGGTAACGATTTAGTTTCTCTTTTTTATACCCAAAACCTTAATGTTACCTGGAAGGCAGTCACAACAACTGATTGTCCATTTTGCAGGGAACGCGGTTTTGAGCCGGGGCAGTTGACAGTGTTTTTAAAAAAAGATAGTTTTTTCCATGGTTATTTTCGCTGTCTTAATCGTTGTGTTCCGGGTGGTTTTCCTCTTTGGTTTGCTCAGTTAGCGACAATTCCTTTACGTGACGTACCGGGTTATTCACCGGATCTTGAATTAATGGCCAACCAGCCCGAATATCCGGTGGATAATATTAACGATGATGTTCGTGATTACCGGAGTCGTTTAACTGAGGATTTATACGCCATGTTTTTGGAACATGGTGTCACAAAATCAGCGCTTTCTGAAATGGGAGTCGGTTTCAATGGTCGCTATCTGGTCTATCCCTATTTTCAAGAAGATGGGAATTGTTATTCCGCCCGTTGTGTTCATCCTGGTAAAAGAGAAGATTTTTTTTGGCATGGGAATCAAGAGTTTAGCGTTGAACCATTTAATTTATTTAATATCGGCGAGATAGGTCGGTGTGAAAATGGTGCTTTGTTTATTTGCGAGGGTGAAGAAAATCTTCTCGTTTTAAAACAGCTTGGATTTCCGGGTGTGGCGGTATCTCATTTCAACGGGTTGGAAAAATTATCCGCCGACATGTTTGTTAAGGTTAAAACGGTATTTATTAGTGTAAAGCAATCCCAGGAATCATTGATTGGGGCAAAAAATCTCGCGTCACGGATCGGTTACAAGGCTAGAATCCTCTATTGGGGTGTGGAAACACCGGCCCACTACAGTTTATGGGATTTGGCCCGGGATATGGGGAAGAACTTTGGGGTAAAAATAGGTGAGATGGTAAAGAATTCCCGTGCCTTTTCACCATTTTTCACTCCGGTTGTGGAATTTACTCGTTTCCTTCAAACGTTACAGCAGGAGCAGGGAGAAGAGTATCAGAAACTTTCTTCCGGTTTCCCCATTCTAGACAGGGCGCTTGGTGGCATTCACGGCATCAACGTGCTGGGGGGAGCGCCCAAGGTGGGAAAATCAACTTTTATGATACAACTGGCTTCGGAGATGGCCGGAAAGGGAATTCCCGTACTATATTATGATTTTGAAAACGGCCGCCAGAAAATTTATCAACGAACCTTGAGTCGATTGAGCAGGTTGGCAACGGATCGGTTCAATATGGTTGGCGTTGCAAAAGAGGAGCAGCTTCAGTATGAAAAAGCCATCGAAAAATTGAGAAGCAGGCTCTTTTTTATGAGGGTTATCAATGATAGAAAAGTTACCCCGGAGGTAATGCGAAAACACATTGATTTTATTCGACACGAAACCAGAAGTGAATATACTATTGTTGTTATAGACAGCCTGCATAAACTGCCGTTTAATGATTTTGCCGAACAACGGACGGGTATTGATGCCTGGTTGCGGCAGTTCGAATCCATTCGCGATGAATTACAAGTCTCTTTTTTAGTGATTTCAGAATTGTCCAGGGGGGCGGCGGGCTCCTATCAGGATACACCGCACCTTGGTATTTTTAAGGGTTCCGGTGATATTGAATACAGCGCCGACAACGCCATGGTTATTTGTCAAGAGCAGGCAAAAGAAGAGGGTGATGGAGATAAAAAGGTTGTTAACAACCTTTGGGTGGTGGCAAGCCGGGAGCATAGTCCCGGCCGTATCGCCGGCTATAAACTTGACTATCCTTTTTGGGGGTTTATCGAGTATCCGTGACTTATCCCTTTAGGTATGGTCGTCTTACCTCTTAACGCAGACAAGCTGCAAGTAAGTGCCTTGTTTTTCTTTAAAGGTTTTATGGAGTAAGGCACTAAACCACGCTGGCAATTTTGAATATGGGCAGGTACATGGCAACAACTATACCGCCAATCATGCCACCGAGAAATACCATCATAAACGGCTCTATCATTGCGGTGAGATTTTCCACCGCTTGATTCACTTCTTCGTCGTAAAAAATAGCAATTTTTTCAAGCATGGCGTCAAGGGCACCAACCGATTCACCTACGTTTATCATCTGTACTACCATATTGGGAAAGACACCACTTTCTTCGAGGGGCTCGGCGATGGGACGTCCTTCGGCGATGGACTCGCTCACCCGGAATATGGCATTTTCAATAACTTTATTTCCGGCGGTTTTTCCGACAACCTGCAAGGCCTCGAGAATAGGGACGCCGGCACCAAGCATGGTACTGAGGGTCCTGGTGAATTTAGCCACCGCCACCTTCCGCAATAGAGTACCTATAACCGGAGCCTTAAGCAGGGCTCGGTCTATATATAACTGACCATTCTCCGTGCCGTAAATCCTTTTTATCACATAGATTGAAATGAAAATTACGATAATTATATAGAAAATATTACTTTTTAGAAAGTCACTCATGGAGATAACAATCATGGTGGGGACAGGGAGTCCGGAGCCAGCTGTGTCAAACAGGGTTTTAAAGACCGGTATAACAAAGACCAGGATAACTCCGAGGATAACGACGGAAATACCTAAACAGACCGCCGGATAAGTCATTGCCCCTTTGATTTTTTTCTTTAGGGCCATGGCTTTTTCCATAAAAGTAGCGAGTCGTGAGAGGATAACATCAAGAATACCCCCCGTCTCTCCTGCTTCAATCATATTTGTAAAGAGTGTATCAAATATTTTGGGGTGTTTACGCATGGAGTCGGCAAGGGTTGATCCGGCCTCGACGTCGGAGCGGATCTCGTGTAATGTTTTCTTAAAAGTGGAATTAGATTGTTGTTTTTCCAAGATTTCCAGGCCTTGAACCAGGGGGAGCCCCGCGTCAATCATTGTTGAAAGCTGCCTGGTGAATACCACAACATCCTTG
>CAZQOD010000153.1:0-6630 GCA_964594945.1 uncultured Desulfopila sp. | reverse complement strand
GTTTCTTTACACAAAAGCCCCAGTCAGCATTCGCTGATTGGGGCTTTTTGTTGTTTTTAAAAGATAAAAACTGATTTTGTAGTAGCTTGTCGTTCAATTTTATTTCTGGTATATATAGCGGTTGTGCAGATAAACTATCGTCCAGTCGTTGCTTGCCTGCCGATTGTAGTATTTAAAAAAAATCAGCTTACCTTGAGATGCAGCCAATTTATCAGGCCTATCCACGGTCAGAAATCAAAGAAAATAACACATTTTTATGATTGGTATATTTGATTCCGGCGTTGGCGGAATGACCGTTGCAAGAGCAGTGGAAAGGCTTTTACCCAATTACCCCATTTGCTACCTGGGCGACATTGCACGCTGCCCCTATGGGACAAAAAGTTCTCAGACAATTATTGATTATTCCATTGAAAACACGCGATTCCTTATCGAACATGGCGCCAGAATTATCATAATTGCATGTAATACTGCTTCCAGCGTTGCCACAGAACATTTGAGAAAGACCTTCACTATCCCTATTATCGAGGTAATCAGCCCCGCCGTATGCGAAGCTTTAAAAAGAACACAATCAGGTCGTATAGGAATAATCGGCACAAGAGCCACCATCAGATCCAATACTTATGAGACAACCATCCTCGGCAAAAGACCCGACTGCAAAGTTGTTTCAACCCCCTGCCCTCTCCTTGTGCCCCTTGTTGAAGAGGGTTGGCTTAATAAACGTGAAACGAAAATGATTTTACGACGCTACTTGCAACCCTTAAAAAATCAGCAAATAGATACACTTGTCCTGGGCTGTACCCACTACCCACTACTCAAAAATCTTATCCAGCCCCGCATAGGAAAACGTATTGCTCTTATAGATTCATCGGTTACCACCGCGCAGTACTTACACAACTCGCCATACCTTGACAATATATCTTTACCGGGAAAAATTACACAAAACAGATTTTTTGTAACCGATCTTACGGACAGTGTACAAAAGATTGCAGATAAAATTTTTCAACGACCACTGACACTCAAACGGATATCTCTCTAATGATTACTCAAATAAAAATTGTCACAATAATATTTTGCATTATTTGCATTTCTTCATATGCGGCCACTGCGGCCGATTTAGGCCAGGAAACCCCTTCGGATATCGCTGTAAGATTACAACATCGTTATGATACTATCCAATCCATCTCTTTTACTTTTTCCCAAGAAACTAAGGGAGATATGACAGGTCCTCCAAAAAAAGGGAAGGGTAAGGCTTTTTTTTACAGGGGTAAAAATAAAAGATATATGCGTTGGGATTACATCAGCCCCGACGTACAGGTATTGGCCAGTGATGGTGAAGTCTTTTCCATGTATTTTGCAAAACTCAAGCAGATGATCGTTACCCCTGCAAAAAATCTTGATAACGAAATAACCTATTCATTTTTCATGGGTAACGGAAATATATTTAACGATTTTGACATCCTTCCCGCAGACAATGACCTTTTAAATATTAAACAACAGAGCATGAAAACTATAAAACTTGTTCCCAAAACCGGGCAATCTCAAGTACAAGACATACAGCTATCAGTGACCCCGCAATCCCTCATCAAAAAAATTATGATTAGAGATCATTTCGGTACCATTACCATACTCAATTTCAGTAATATTAAGCTTAATAACCTCCAACAAATGACAGAGAACAAAATTAGTTCCCTTTTTCGCTTTCACCCTCCCGAGGGAACCGAAATAGTTCACCAGTGATTTTCAACCAGACAAATCCTGACCACATTATAATTATTTCTTAAAAACACACTGTTGACCAATTTATATTACTTTCTTTAAACAAGATACAAATGACAAGAATGGTTGCAAGGCGTTGCAGCTATGCTATAGTTCACCCCGGTGCAGTCATACCTTATATATTTAACCTGCCCTGCAATAAAAACTAACCATGCTTTAAAAATGGATGGAGACAATGGAAGCAAACGAGCAAAGTTTTGAAGATTTATTCAAAGCGGAAGAGACAAAAATTATCAAACATCTGCAACCCGGACAAAAAATAAGCGCCACGATAGTCGGCATTAACGACGAAACCGCCTTTCTCGATGTTGGCGGGAAAAGCGAAGGGGTTATCAATAGTTCCGAGTTAAAAGACAAGGATGGTAATTTTACCTACGCGGTCAACGATATTATCGACGTCTATTTTCTCCAGAGCAAATCATCGGAACAACTTTTTACAAAATCCATTGGTTCAGGATCAAGTCACGCCCATCTGGAAGAGGCTTTTCGCAGTGAGATTCCGGTGGAAGGATTTGTAAAAGCCGAGATCAAAGGCGGATTTGAAATAACCCTCGGCGGCAATGTACGTGCTTTCTGCCCTTACTCACAGATGGGTCTACGCAGGGTTGCAGACAGCTCGGCTGAATATCTTGAATCCCATATGAAATTTTTAATAAGTCGTTTTGAAGAAAACGGTAGAAATATTGTTTTATCGGCACGGGCAATTCAGGAGGCGGAACGACAAGAACTCAGAGAAAAACTGGAACAGACGCTATCAGAAGGTCAAACGGTCGATGGCACCATCAGTTCCATCAGGGACTTTGGGGCCTTCGTAGATCTAGGCGGGATAGACGGCCTTATACCGATATCGGAAATCGGCTGGTCACGGATCGAAAAGGTTGAGGATTATTTCAGCGTCGGCCAGAAAGTACAGGTGATTGTTAAAAAAATTGATTGGGACAAAGATAGAATATCACTCAGTTATAAGGAAACACTTGGTGATCCATGGGATGAGGTGGAACAAAAATTCGCAGTGGGAACCAGCCACCAGGGTAGTGTTGCCAGGCTGGCGCAGTTCGGGGCTTTTATTACGCTAGCCCCCGGCATTGACGGTTTAATCCATATATCAAAACTAGGAAAGGGTAGACGTATTAACCATCCGCGGGAAATTTTAGAAACGGGGCAAAATATCGATGTCACCATTGAAGGTGTAGATACCTCAGAGAGAAGAATCAGCCTGGTCCCCGCCGATTACACGGCACCCGAAGATGAACAGTTACGTGAGAGAGATGATTACCAAACCTTTGTTACTGCCCAAAAGTCCAAAGGCGCAAAGAAAAATATCGGCAGCCTCGGCGCCCTGTTACAGGCAAAATTGGAAGAAAAAAAATAACTGTAACTTCAGCAACGCCTAGTCTTCATCCATTTCGGTCTTCTTGAGCAACACAAGTGCACTTCGAACTCCAAAATAGACGAATACTACAGTGTTCTGAATAACAGCAAGGCGGTATTAAGGCGGTATTATATAGTCATACTTTTACAGCATTACCTGCCGTATGCGAAATAGTTACGAATAAATTAGCCATTAAGGAGAAAGCATGAAATACAAGATTTTTTATATGGGTTGCCTGATAACTCTTTTTTTATCATCCAGTGTTTATGGAACGACGGTACCTGCTTCCGGACAAAATAAACAGGTGGAGTGGCGGGTCACGCAGAACTGGCCCATCCCGGCCAAGTCCCTTGACATTGTCCATACTTTAGACGGTAGGTTTGTCTATATCCTCACCGATCACAACCAGGTGGAGATATACACCAGCCAAGGGAAATTACAAGGAACCATCCCGGTCGAGGCTGGAACCACGGCAATTGACATTGCACCAAGGGGTGAGAGACTCTATCTCATAAACAACAAAAACAAGACATTTAGTTCAATCGCCGTATCGTTTGTCGCTAAGATAGACATAGCTGGATCTCCAGTGAAAGGGCTTGCTGACGCGCCAATCACGCTAACGATTTTTACCGACTTTCAATGACCCTACTGTAGCCGCATTTTGCCGCTACTCGAGCAGGTGCTCGAAAAGAATCCCAAAACCGTAAAAATAATCTTCAAAAACATGCCCCTCAATATGCATAAGATGGCAGAACCTAGTGCCAAGGCAGCTCTTGCCGCCCGGGAGCAGGGAAAATTCTGGGAATTTCATGACCAACTTTTTGCAGAAAAAGACCTCTCCATGGAAAAAATTAAAAAAATCGCCAAAAATCTTGGCATGGATATGGTTCGTTTTGAAAAAGACATGAACTCCGAAAAGATTCGTAAGAGACTGATTAAAGATATAACCGATGGCCAAAATGCCGGAGTAACAGGCACACCCACTGTTTTCATCAATGGTCGTATCCCGCAACAGCGCAGTCTTGAAGGATACCAGACATTAATTGATGCGGAACTGAAAAAACTCAGTAAAAAACAGTGATTATGAATACACCCCCCCACCAAAGGGAAATAAGATTTGCTGATAACGATAACACCCGCCTCCTATACGGAGACCTCAACACAAATTTACTTGCCGTAGAAAAAAATGTAGACGTTACCATCTCAACTAGAGGAACACACTTACAAATTTCCGGCCAACATCACGATGTGGAGCTGGTTGCTGAACTGCTCAACCAGCTCTACGAACTTGTAAGCAAAGGTTACCCCGTCTACAGCTCTGATTTTGCCTTTGGACTCAGGATTCTTGAATCCTCACCCAGGGCACGATTGGATCGGATATTCCTCGACCAGGTCTATGTAACAACCCACAACCGGATTATTTCTCCCAAAACCGAAAACCAGAAAAAATACATCGATACCATACGCAACAATGATATCGTTTTCGGTATTGGCCCCGCCGGTACCGGTAAAACATACCTCGCCGTTGCCATGGCCATATCAGCCCTATCAAACGGCCGGGTTCGCTCCATCATTCTTACCAGACCAGCGGTTGAGGCGGGTGAAAAGCTTGGTTTTCTACCAGGAGACCTTGCCCAAAAAGTCAACCCTTACCTGCGCCCTCTGCACGATGCGCTCAATGATATGCTCGGCCGGGAAAAAGCCCTGGAATTTATTGAAAGGGAGGTCATAGAAATCGCACCCCTGGCCTTTATGAGAGGACGGACCCTGAGCAATAGTTTTATTATCCTCGATGAGGCCCAAAACAGTACCCGTGAACAGATGAAGATGTTTCTTACACGAATAGGCTTCGATTCCATGGTTGTGGTGACAGGCGACACCACCCAGATTGATCTCCCTGACAAAAAATCCTCCGGTCTATTACAGGCCCAGAAACTTCTCGCAGGTATTGATGGCATCGGTTTCTGCACCTTTGCAAAGGAAGATGTCGTTCGTCATCCACTCGTACAAAAAATTATTCAGGCATATCAACAAAAGTAGGATAATTACCGTGACCACAGATATCACCGTCCATTTCGACAATATTGCATACCCGGTAAATGTGTCTCGTCTTAAAAATATCTGTAACTGGTTGCTGAAACAATGCGGGGTTTCCTCCTTTAATCTCAGCGTACTATTGGTAAACGATCAAGAAATGGCACGGTTAAACAACCATTACAGGGGAAAAAACATTGCCACAAACGTCCTCTCTTTTCCTTTAACTGCAGGAGAAGATTACCCTGCGCTGCCAGCACAAAAAGAGCTTGGAGATATTATAGTCTCCGTTGACACCGCGCTACGCGAATCCATCGAATATTGCCAAACTTTAAATGAACGGCTATCATGGCTGTTAATCCACGGTCTCCTCCATCTCCTCGGATATGACCATGAAAAATCCGATCGTGAAAGAAAAAGGATGGAAAAAAAAGAGCAATTGCTACTGACAAGGCTTCAAGATTACAGGAGAAATAAAATGGCTAAACTCGCAATAAATATAGATCATGTTGCAACAATAAGACAGGCAAGAGATATAAACGAACCAGACCCGGTTACGGCAGCATCCATATGTGAACTGGCAGGGGCTGCAGGAATCGTTATCCACCTGCGGGAAGATCGACGCCATATACAGGACAGGGATGTCCACCTCCTCCGTAAAACCGTAAAAACAAAACTTAACCTGGAAATGGGGGCCAACAAAGAAATTATCCAAATTGCCCTGAAACTAAAACCAGACCTCATTACCTTGGTTCCCGAAAAACGCAGGGAACTGACCACGGAAGGTGGGCTCGATGTCGCCACTCAAAAGAAAAAGATAGGCAAAGTTGTCGAGAAGATGGCCAAAGCCTCTATTCCTGTATCAATATTTGCGGATCCTGATCTTCGGCAACTAAAGGCGGCCAAAGATGTTGGCGCCACCTTCGTTGAAATCCACACCGGTAAATATTCCGACGCCACCAGCGAAAAGGCGATGAACCGCGAATATCAACTCATAGTTGATGCCACGGAAAAAGCATACGAACTCGGTCTCCGGGTCTGCGCTGGTCACGGTTTAAACTACCGCAACTGCCACGCAATTGCCGCCATTGACACCATCGAAGAGCTTTCCATCGGTCACGCGATTATGGCCAGAGCCATTTTTACCGGCCTGGACCAGGCGGTAAGGGAAATGCTGGCAATAGTCCGACATGCGGCCATTTAACAATAATACGTAATTACTCGAAATAATCTGGTGAGATTGATGATTTTTCAGGCGGCCGCCTGGCAAATCATATTATCCGACAGGCGCCGCATGTAAAAACATAGAGAGAATGCGCGAATGAACAATTTCAACTAAGCAAATATCTCTTCAGGATTGACAAAATTATTTATGATATGTTAAAAGCAACAGACTTGCCTGGATGGTGGAATTGGTAGACACCCGAGACTTAAAATCTCGTGGGCCT
>CAZQOD010000152.1:0-6632 GCA_964594945.1 uncultured Desulfopila sp. | reverse complement strand
TATTTATATAGGGCTCAAGCAGAATAAGGCCCGCCTCCACAGCGCCTTTTTTAAAGGCCAGTGAACCGGCAATTTTAAAGGCCATTTCAGAAGAATCCACGTTGTGAAAGGAACCGTCGACAAGAACAATTTTCACATCTATTACCGGATAACCGGCCAGAACACCTTTTTCCATGGCCTCCTGGATACCTTTATCCACCGCGGGTCGATACTGCTGTGGAATAACGCCGCCGACGATTTTATCTACAAATTCATAACCCTTACCGGGGGACGGCGAGATCTCGATCCAACAATCTCCGTATTGACCGCGACCACCGCTCTGTTTTTTATGTTTCCCCTGAACCCTGGCGCTGGAACGTATCGTCTCCATATAGGGAATCTTCGGCACGGACAGCTCCATTTCCACCCCAAACTTTCTCTTGATCCTGGAACCGACCACATCAAGGTGCACCTTGCCAACCCCGGACAAGAGCACCTGTTTTGTCTGACTCTGACGAGTAAGACTCAGGGTCAGATCCTCATCGAGCATCTTGGTAATGGACGAGAACACCTTTTCCTCATCACCTTTTTGGGCACTGACGGCAAAAGAAATCACGGGCTGCAGCGGTTTCGGCGCCTCAATAAGCACCGGATTTTCAGGATCGCAAAGGGTGTCGCCGGTGCCGGTCTCCTTTAGCTTTGCAACAGCTATAATCATACCGGGCCCCGCCTTATCAACAGGTTTTTGCTCTTTGCCCTCAAGGACATAGAGCTGGCCAAATCTTTCGGCGGTTTTTTTACTGGCATTGTAAAAACTGTCACCCTCCAGAATCCCGCTGAAAACCCTGAATATAGTAAGACGACCGGCATAGGGATCAGCCATCGTTTTAAAAACCAGAGCGGTGAACGGGCCATCCTCGGTCGGCTGAATTTCCAAAGTTTCATCACTGTCGACTTTAGTAACCTGCAGGGGAGGACGGGAAACGGGAGACGGCAGATAATCGTTGATACAATCTAAAAGTGGCGCCGTACCTTTATTAAGCGTTGCAGAACAGACACAGATCGGTGCAACGGAGGAGGAGGCAACCCCAGCCTTCAGCCCCGTAACAACATCCTCCTGGGACAACACACCCTCCTCTAAAAATTTTTCTATCAGGTCGTCATCGGTCTCAGCGACATTTTCCATTAAGGTCTCACGGAGCAACTCAACTTCATCCTTTAGATCGGCGGGTACTTCCGTTTCCTTGACATCACCCTTTTCACCATCAAAGAGATAGGCTTTACCGCTGACAATATCCACATACCCCTTAAAATTATCTTCAGCACCGATGGGCAACTGGATCACCACAGGGTTGAAACCCAGGGACTCTTTTATCTGGTCGACCGTTTTTTGGAAATCGGCACGCTCACGATCCATTTTATTGACGACAATGCAGGTCGGCAACTGCCTTTCCTTCACAATATTCGCAAACTTAACGGTCTGCCCCTTAACTCCGAGAACAGCACCAACGGTGAATAAAACACCGTCACATACATGGGAGGCGAAAAGGGTTTCATTTAAAAAATTATCATCGCCCGGAGTATCTATGAGATAGACCCTGTGTTTATTCCAGCTATAGTTATGAAAACTGGAGCTTATCGTTATATTTCGCGCGGTCTCCTCATCTTCATAATCCATCACCGAACTACCGTCGTCGACCTTACCCAGCCTGTTAATCTTACCAGCACTGTACAAAATGGCCTCAGCAAGCGAAGTTTTACCACAATTACCATGACCAACTATTGCAACATTTCTTACCATATTTGTTTCCTGCATGCGTATCTCCTCAAAAACGACGATTATTCGATGCTATCCCAAAAAATGACAATAATAAATTCACTCACTGTCTCAACTCCAATCCAAAGAACATACTCATATATTCAATTTCAATTTACAAAGTCAAGAGAGAATGCTGAGAACAGTGGCTTTCAAAAAAAAATTCACTTTCCCCCCCACTGAATGCACTCAAGAAAATGATTTTGTGGCATAAAATATATTTTCACGGTATTGTTGTGCCGCAAAGTATTCATTCTAACTTTTCCCTTTGGTATTTATTGATTGACTCAGCACACAAATCATAAAAAGGAAATTGCCGGATCCGCTGCCGTGGTCAGTATCGCGGTTATGTGCAGCAGGGTGTTGGGACTGGTCAGAGAACAGGTCTTTGCGGGGCTTTTCGGAGCAGGCTTTACCTACGACGCCTTTGTTGTAGCCTTTCGCATACCTAACTTATTAAGAGACCTTTTTGGTGAGGGGGCGCTCTCCGCCGCCTTTGTCACCGTGTTTTCGGCCTATGACAGCAACCGCTCCCAGGCCGATACCTGGAAACTAGCCTCCAACGTTTTGACTTTTATTCTCGTTCTCCTCAGCATCCTCACCCTTATTGCCATCTATTACGCCGGGTCGATTGTGGCGATACTTGCCGGTGAATTCAACAAGGACAAGGCCGAGCTCACCGTAATGCTTACCAGAATAATGTTACCATTCCTTATCTTTATATCCATTTCAGCGGTGGTGATGGGCATCCTTAACACCAAGGGTCGTTTTTTTATGCCCGCCCTGGCGTCAAGCTATTTTAATGTCGGCTCCCTGCTCGGCGGTACATCCCTGGCCTTTATCCTGCCCCGATACGGTTATCCCGCAATTGTCGGTATGGCCATAGGCACACTTATCGGCGGGGCAATGCAACTCGGATGTCAACTCCCGACCCTGTTCAAAACCGGTTTTCGCTACCGACCAATCTTGATTCTAACCGATCCCGGCCTGCTCCGCATTCTCAAACTGATGATTCCGGCAACCGTGGGCCTCTCCGCCACGCAAATTAATATTTTCATCAACACCAACTTCGCCGCCTCATGCGGTGATGGAGCAGTTTCATGGCTCTATTATGCCTTCAGGCTGGTACAGCTGCCAATAGGTGTTTTCGGCGTTGCACTTTCAATTGCGATGTTACCGGTACTTGCCAAACAGGCGGCCCGCAAGGAAATCTCCGCAATGAAAGAGACCATGATATCCTCTCTGGTTATGGTCTTTGCCCTGTCGCTTCCGGCAACGGCCGGTCTGATAATTCTTGCAAAACCCATAATACATCTTATCTTCGAGCACGGCGTATTCACCCCTTCTGATACGGTGGCCACGGCCGAGACACTCTCATTTTTTGCCATCGGCCTGTTTGCCTACGCAGCAAATAAAATTTTGGTACCTACATTTTACGCCCTTGATAAAACAAACTTCCCTGTTATCGGCAGTTTTATCTCCATTTTCACAAATATTATTATCGTTAAGCTAACAATCGCCCAATATCAGCATCTTTCCATCGCCCTTTCAACCTCCTGCACCATGATCCTAAACTTTCTCTTTCTTATGTTCGTACTTTACAGATGCATGGGTGGATATCCTTTAAAACATCTTTTTTCGGGCCTGACCAAAATTGCAATCGCCACCCTAGGACTTATTCTTTTCCTCTACGGTTTCCTCACATTGCTTACACCAATGCTCAACGGTAATATCCCCAAACAATGTCTGGGTCTGTTCCTTCTCATAGCCCCTGCAGCGGGGATTTACACCATTATACTCAACAGCCTGAAACTGGAAGAAATAAGTTTTTTCACCGAAAAGGTAAAACAACGTTTTACCAAAAATGATCACTCCTGAGAAAATATTTAAAAAAATTGTTAAAGAAACCACTAACGCAGACAAGCTGCAATTAAGTGCCTTGTTTCTGTTATGAACCCGTTAAGTTGAACATTACCTTTATTTTCTTGTTTTTTTACAGGTTTTATGGATTAAGGCACTAATGCCCATAAACAACGCAGCATTACCAACATGTTAACCAGGAATACGATAAAAATGCTTATTGATGTTAAATATTGACATATAAGTTGCAAACCACAACAAAGGAGTATACGTATACATGCATAAACTATGTATTATATCCACAATTATTATTACATTTTTAATCTTATCTGGAGAATCAGTAATGGCAAAATCACAGTTATCAGATGGCCTCTACGCCAAATTTGACACAACAAAGGGAGAGATAATCTGTTCTCTGGAATTCCAAAAGACACCATTGACCGTGGCAAATTTCGTCGGTCTTGCCGAAGGCACAAAAGATATGGGTGGCGGGGCAAAGAGTGGTAGGTTTTATGATGGTCTGAAATTCCACCGTGTTATTCCAAATTTTATGATCCAGGGCGGCTGCCCGTTGGGTACCGGTACCGGCGGACCCGGCTATAACTTCCCAGATGAATTTGACCCCACCCTCACCCACTCCGGGCCCGGTGTACTGTCCATGGCAAATTCCGGCCCGGGTACAAACGGCAGTCAGTTTTTTATCACCCACGTCGCAACACCCTGGTTGGATAATAAACACAGCATCTTCGGACATGTTGTCTCGGGTCAGGATATCGTCAATAAAATCGAGACCGGCGACCTTATAAATTCCGTAGAGATCATCCGTGTCGGTAAAGAGGCAAACTCATTTAAATCCGACCAAAAAGCCTTTGACACTCTGCTCAGTAATTTTGAAAAGGGTAAAAAAGAAAGGGAACTGGCAGCTCTTGAAGAGCGACAAAAGCGTATCAAAGAACTTTATCCGGACGCGGTCACCACACCGTCGGGACTCAAATATGTGGTTGTTGCCGAAGGCAGCGGGCCAACCCCGAAAAAAGGTGCTGTGGTCACGGTACACTACAGCGGTAAATTACTCGACGGCAATAAATTTGACAGCTCCTATGACCGGGGCCAGCCAATAGATTTTCCCGTCGGCAAAGGCCAGGTCATTAAAGGTTGGGACGAAGCGCTGCTCACCATGAATAAAGGTGAAAAACGTATCCTTATCATCCCGTCCGATTTAGGATATGGGCCAAAGGGACGCGGTCCGATACCGCCCAACGCCATCATGATTTTTGACGTTGAACTACTGAATTTTCAATAAAAACAATATACCGGAAGCTTATCAAAACCTTCAGCTCTCCATTGATAAGCTTCCGCAATTCCCCGCCCGACTAATTTTAAACCTTAAGCCATATGGGGTATAGATCATAATCCTCTCGACATCGATCTGATCAAAAATAATATTGAACCCACCTAAGTCCCATACCGTTAAGCAGCCATCCACTAACCACCGATCATTGTTTCCACTGCAAAATATGCAAAAACAGCGGAAACCCGTGCCAGGGTCCTGTCACCGGGAGGAACCATATGTCGCAGTTTATATTCCCGGCCCAGTTTTTGATATTTAGTTAAACCCGTATTATGATAGGGGAGGATATTTACCATCTTTTTCTCCCCCGCAAGTCCAGCAACAAAACGAGCCATCTGCTCGATATTTTCCCCATCATCGTTGACCCCTTTTATCAGGGGAAGACGAATATTAATACTGGCCCCGCTTGCGGCGAGTTTCTCAAGATTACTCAATATCACACCATTATCAACACCGGTCCATCGTTTATGACGCTCGGCATCCATCAGTTTAATATCATATAAAAAATGATCAGTTCGTCCGGCGACATCCAGCAGGGTGGAAAGCGGCGCAAAACCGCTTGTATCCACGGTTCGATGGATAGCCAACCGCCCGCATTCATCGAGCAGTTTTATTAAAAAAGCGGGGTGCGAAAGCGGTTCGCCACCGGAAAATGTGACACCGCCTGAGGATTGATCAAAAAAGATTCTCTGTTTCTCTATCTTTTTTACAAGTTCAGCCACAGTTGCGACCCTGCCGGACATTTCGCAGGCCATGGCCGGACAGATATCCGCACAACAACCACAGGAAGTACACTTTACCGGATCAGTGACAACAACACCCGAAATAAGGCGACATGCCTTTTCAGGACAGACCTCAACACAGCCGTTACAAACAATACATTTATCACGGTCATACAACTTCTCTATACCTGGCGAAATGGACTCAGGATTATGGCACCAGTTGCAACGCAGGGGACAACCTTTAAAAAAAATAGTCGTTCGGATTCCCGGCCCGTCATTGATTGCGTAATTTTTAATATCAAAAAATAGTACAGATTCCATCCTTGCCTTGTTACAACCTAACTTTTTAAAATACTTCATTTTCTGTTCGTTCAATAATTTCCTGCTGTAAATCACTGTTCATATCATTGAAGTAATCACTGTAACCTGCCATCCTTACAAGTAGATCTTTATAATCATCGGGATTTTTCTGCGCAGCCAGCAGAGTTGCCGTATCAACAATATTAAACTGGATATGGTGACCACCCATGGCAAAATAGCTCCTGATAAGATAGCCTAGTTTTTTAATATCCTCGTCTCTTTTAAGAAGACTCGGTAAAAAACGTTGGTTAAGTAAAGTCCCTCCTGATTTTACCTGGTCCAACTTAGCAAGTGATTTAACCACCGCCGAGGGGCCATGACAATCCGCACCATGGGAAGGAGAAGTCCCGTCGGATATCGATTTACCTGCCAGCCTACCGTTCGGCGTTGCCCCCCTCACCTTACCGAAATAGACATGACAGGTGGTGGAAAGCATATTCAAATGATACCTGCCGCCCTCTTTAATATTGGCCTTCCTTCAATGGTAACCACTAAATCATAGTAAATACGAAGCACTATATTATAGACATAATAATCGTCATTA
>CAZQOD010000151.1:0-6641 GCA_964594945.1 uncultured Desulfopila sp. | reverse complement strand
GAAAATTTATTATCTCGAAAAGATGAGAAACTTGCCCTTATTTTCAGAGGCGAAGATAAGATCCGTAAAACTCTTACCTATAAAGAACTTTACATGGAAACCGCTCGCATGGCTGCAGCACTGCGCCAGTCCGGAGTCAGTGCCGGAGACCGGTTAGTGGGCTTTATGCCGAATATGGCCGAGACCATCATTGCTATGCTCGCAGCCACCAGCATCGGAGCGATATGGTCTTCATGTTCACCGGATTTTGGCATTAAAGGTGTCCTGGACAGATTTGGTCAGACCAAACCCAAGATCCTGTTTACAGCTGATGGCTATTTTTTTAAGGGAAAACAAATTGACAGTCTTCAAAAAATCAGCGAAATTGCTGAAGAAATACCCTCCATTGAAAAAGTTGTAGTAGTATCTTACACCCGATCCCGTCCCGATATTTCCAAACTGGCAAACGGGGTATATTACGAAGATTTTATAGACAATAACGCTGAATCAATTATTTTTGCTCAACTTCCCTTTTCCCATCCCCTCTACATTATGTATTCATCCGGAACCACCGGTTTACCAAAATGCATGGTACAGAGTGCGGGGGGGATCCTTCTCCATCATTTAAAAGAACTTTTCCTCCATACCGATCTGAAAAGGAATGACACAATTTTTTATTACACCACCTGCGGATGGATGATGTGGAACTGGCTGACAAGTTCTCTTGCCACCGGTGCAACCATAGTCCTTTTTGACGGCAATCCATTCCACCCGACTCCGGACGTTTTATGGCACATGGCCGAACAGGAAAAGCTGAGTGTTTTTGGTACCAGTGCCGGATACATATCGGCTCTTAGAAACACCGGAGTCAGCCCCGGCAAACAGTTTGATCTGCAACATTTAAAGACCCTGCTTTCAACGGGATCACCCCTGTCAAAAGATGACTTTCATTATGTTTACAAAGAGATTAAGAAAGATCTCCTCCTTGCTTCAATTTCCGGCGGCTCAGATTTAAACGGCTGCTTTGCCCTCGGTAACCCCATATCACCTGTTTACAGTGGTGAGTTACAATGCCGCGGCCTGGGTATGAAAGTATTTGCCTACAATGAAGAAGGTAGAGCCGTCACCGCCCAAAAAGGTGAACTTGTCTGCACCGCACCATTCCCGTCAATGCCCATCTATTTTTGGGATGATGGGGATGGCTCAAAATATAAATCTGCTTATTTTGAAGGATTTCCCGGGGTGTGGACCCATGGTGACTATATCGAAATTACCGAACGGGGCGGACTAATAATTTATGGCAGGTCGGACACGACGCTGAACCCCGGCGGGGTCCGGATCGGAACGGCGGAAATATATCGGACAATGGACCAGATAAGCGGGGTGGAAGACAGTGTAGTTGTGGGTCAGAAATGGCGTAACGACACCCGTATATTACTCTTTGTAAAAATGAAACCAAACCATAACCTAACAGATTCCCTACAGGAATTAATACGTAAAAATATTAGAAACAACAGCTCACCCCGACACGTACCCGCAAAAATTATTGCCGTACCGGACATCCCCTACACCCTGAATATGAAAAAGGTCGAAGTGGCCGTCCAAAAAGTAATCCACGGCCAGGAAGTAAAAAACAAAGACGCATTAAAAAACCCGGGATCACTGGATTATTTTAAAAACGTCCCCGAGATAAACAGCTAACGAACCACGGAAAAACGTCCACTCCCCGTTGCCGTTTAATCTTTTTACGACCATCATAACTTTGTAATCAACAACCCATGGAATGAAGAATATGGGAAATAAGAAAAAATAACCACATAAACGACAAACGGAACCACGCCACGGTGTCCGTGGCACCATATTAATTTAATTTTATAAATTATTTCCCAATATTCCACGTGCAAAATTTTAGGCAGAACCGGATATTATTCCGATGGAACCGATACAATCCAATTATAAGGATCCTCCGCCTTGCCATATTGTATATCCATCAAATGATTAAATAGTTTTGCGGAAAACGGCCCGACACCACCATCACCAATGGTTATTTCCCTGGTATTAAATTTCATTTTACCAACCGGAGAAATTACAGCGGCGGTCCCGGAACCAAATATCTCCTTTAGCTCACCACTCCCATGGGCTTCGTATATTTCATCGATACTGATTTTTCGTTCAACCACCTTTACACCCCAGGATCGTGCCAACTGTATTACGGAATCCCTGGTAACCCCGGACAGGATACTCCGATTCAACTCCGGGGTAATCAGTTCATCACCGATAAGGAAAAATATATTCATTGAACCGACCTCTTCAACATACTTCAACTCCACCCCGTCAAGCCACATTACCTGGGTATAACCATCCTTGTTGGCAAGTTCCGTCGCGAAAAGACTGGCCGCGTAATTTCCGGCCGTTTTGGCCTGGCCCACTCCTCCCCTCACCGCCCGAACATACTCGGTGGTAACCCATATCTTAACGGGATCAAAACCTTCTGGATAATAAGCACCCACGGGGGAAAGAATAATAAAGAATCGATATGTATGGGACGAACGAAGGCCGATATATGGATCAGTCGCAATTATGGTTGGTCGAATATAGAGCGACGTACCCGTCGCTGCGGGCACCCAGTTTTTTTCTATACGCAACAACTCCAACAGGGCTTTAAAAACAAATTCCTCATCAAGCTCAGGCATACAAAGCATATAGCCTGATTTATTCATACGTTTTAAATTATCCTTGGGACGAAACAACTGGATATCACCGGAATCGGTTTTATACGCCTTCAACCCCTCAAAAATTGCCTGTCCATAATGAAGAACCATGGTGGAAGGATCAAGCGCCATGGGGCCATATGGTTCAATACGGGGGTTATGCCATCCTTTTTCAGGATTATAATCCATATTAAACATATGATCGGTAAAAAATGTTCCAAAACCCAGTTCGGAATCTTCAGGATGTTTTTTTAAAGTATCAGCTCTGTTGATTGTAATGTCCACTATGACCTCTATTTGCTAAAATGGGATGGTAACAACTAACTGTTATTAAGCAAGAACCTCACCATCGGCAAGTTGCTCAACCGTAGATCTACGATTAGAGTAACGGATATCTATCCAACCTGCATATAATGGCAACCAGCAAAAAAAAACACAGCATTCTATTTATTAATTTATTACTTGTATAACCGAGTATAACCTATATATTGCAATTGGCAAGGCTACCGATGACTCTTCGCTGAGCCGGTTGCCCAGGGCGAAACCCAAGATATTGAAATATCGTTATGATGGTTTTTTACCCATCGATATTTTATATGAAAGTGTATTCCAAGGCTTTGGCTCTTGAATCGCTTTCATTGTTCGTTATGGCTGTGGTCTGATAATTTGCTCCAGCCATAAACTGGATATTCCAAAACTTGCGCCATCAGGTTTAAATCGAACCACTCGATCAATTTACCGCAAACATATAATTGGTAATAAAAAGTTTTAGTAAATAATCGGTTACGGGCAGACATAACTGCATTTTAATAAAAATTAATCTCAGTACATTAAACAGGGTAAATTTATTTATGATTGCTGGAAAAAATTAATTCTTACACGGATATACGGTGAAAAATGAGAACTGATATTATTGAAATACGCTGGCACGGACGCGGAGGACAGGGGGCCATTACAGCTGCAAAAATCGTTGCAAACGGTGCCTTTAAAAGCGGCTATAAAGGTGTGGTTATGACCCCCACCTTCGGCACGGAAAGAAGGGGAGCCGCAATATTTACCTCCCTTAAAATTTCTAAAAACAAGATCTACGATCTGTCACCCATAACAAAACCGGATATGGTTATTGTTCTGGACCATACCCTCCTTGAGGAAGTGGATGTAACAGCCGGTCTCAAAGAAAACGGCTTGATAATTCTCAACGGCCCGAAACCGGTAAACGAATATTCCTTTAAAGGCAAAAAAGTTGCCGTCTCCGATATAGCAAGTCATGCCACCAGCGCCGGTCTGCCTCCCTCCATTGTAAATTCCGGGATTATAGGCGCATTCGCAAAGGCCAGTGGTTTGGTTGATATTGATCTTCTTACCCAAGCCATTGAGACTGAATTTGCCTCAAAACGTCCACAGCAGAATGCTAAGGCGGCACGGATCGCATACGATAACACCGCAATGGGAGGTCTTTAAATGTCATCTAGAGAATTTTGTCAAATGATATCTAGAAGTAACCCAGGCCCAGGTGACGGCGGAAACACCGGATCATGGCGTGTTTTACGCCCTGTCATTGATATCACAACATGTATTCCCGCAAAGACCAACAAGAGAAGTTGTTTTAACTGTTGGCTCTATTGTCCGGATTCCGTTGTGTCAAAAACGATACCCCCCGTCATAAATTACGACTACTGCAAAGGTTGCGGTATCTGTGCCGAAGAGTGTCCCGCGGGCGCCATAGCCATGGTAAGCGAGACAACTCCCATTGAGGAGGATAAATAACAATGCATATTATTGAATCAGGAAATGTAGCGGCTGCAACGGGTGTTAAACTATCCCGAGCCCAGGTTATTGCCGCGTATCCCATTACCCCCCAGACCCCGCTGACCGAAAAATTATCGGAATTTGTCGAATCCGACCAGCTTAAAGCCCAATATATACCAGTGGAGAGTGAACACAGTGCCATGGCTGTCTGCATAGCCGCCTCAACTGCGGGTACAAGATCCTTTACGGCCACGAGTGCAAATGGCCTCCTGTATATGAATGAACAATTGCACTGGGCAGTTGGCGCCAGGCTACCCATCGTCATGTGTGTGGCCAACCGAGGTATCGGTGCACCGTGGACGGTTTGGAACGACCAGCAAGACACCATAGCGCAGAGGGATGTGGGCTGGATACAGATATATTGTAACGATCATCAGCAGATAATTGACAGCGTTATCAAAGCTTTCAGATTGGCACAGACCGTCAGTATCCCTGTAATGGTCTGCTATGACGGATATCTATTATCCCATACCTACATGCCTTTTGATCAACCTGACCAAGCCAAGGTTGATGCTTTTTTACCGGATTTTTCACCTACCCATTTTCTGGATCCAGCTAATCCAGGTAACTTTAATACCGTTACATTACCCGACATCAGAGCAGATCTGGATGGGAAAATGGCCCCCGGCTATATTGAGATTCGCCACAATCTTCAAGAAGATTTACGGGCATCACTCGACGCGTACGCCGTGATAGATAACGCCTTTTATAATGAATTCGGCCGGGGCAAAACCCCATTTATTGAGCAATACAACTGTGATGATGCTGAATTTATAGCAGTCTGTATAGGGTCATTATCCTATCAACTTAGAGACGTTATAGATATTATGCTACAAAATGGCACAAAAATCGGCGTTATGGGAATCCAGATGTATCGACCATTTCCCGATCAGGCAATAATATCAGTTCTGGCCGGGAAAAAATGTGCCATTGTTTTTGAGAAGGCTCTCAGCTATGGAAATCAGGGCGCCCTATATGCGGATATCAAATCGGCATTATACAGTTGCGACGTAAAACCCCATATCCACAACTATATTCTGGGCTTGGGAGGTAGGGAAATAAAAACCCAACACCTGCTGGACGCGCTCAACTACTCCTGTACATCTCCTGGAGAATTTGGCGATTCCCCACGCTGGCTGGGCTTAAAGCTTTAGGTTAGGAAAATATTATGCAAAAAAAAACAACTATATTAAACCTTACGGAAAATGAACTTGTCCATCCCGGGAACCGTGCCTGCGCTGGTTGTGGTCTTTCCCTTGTCTATCGCACTGCCTTAAAGGCCCTTGGCGAAGATACTATTCTCATCGTACCACCCAGTTGTCTCACGGTAATGCAGGGATTACACCCAATCGCCTCCACAAAACTGCCCTGCATTAACGTCACCTTCGCCTCAACCGGGGCCGCTGCCACCGGTGTCCGCGGAGCAATGAGGGCATTGAAAAAGGATAATACCAACGTTGTTGCCTGGGCCGGAGACGGCGGCACCAGCGATATCGGCATACAGGCCCTTTCCGGCGCCTGTGAGCGAGGTGAAGATATAATTTATATCTGCTATGACAACGAAGCGTATATGAACACCGGGGTACAAAGATCCGGCACAACCCCCCAGGGAGTTTTGACCACTACCACCCCGATCAAAGGTAAACTACAGGAAAAAAAAGACGTACCGGCAATTATTGCGGCCCATGGAATCGGCTATGTCGCCACTGCTTCCGCAGCCTATCCGATTGATCTTTATGACAAGGTAAAAAAAGCCACCAGTTTAACCGGTCCCAGGTATATCCACGTACACTGTCCCTGCCCCCCCGGCTGGAGCTTTGATCCTCGCTATACAGTCAAAATAGGTAAACTTGCCGTACAGTCCGGCCTTTTTGATCTATATGAATTGACCGAAGGCAATTTCAATTTAACCGGACCATCAAAAAGATTAATTGGCAAAGAGAGGATACCGGTAACGGATTACTTCAAAACCCAGGGCAGATTTAAAACGCTTGACCAAGAAATCATCAACAAGGTGCAGAATCAAGTCAATGATAAATGGGCAAAATATTAACCCGTTACCTAGTGCCTGTCCATAAACCCCTAATAATCTTCCGCGCAGAATATGGGAAATATATTCTATTCCGTTAGGTTTATGTATTA
>CAZQOD010000150.1:0-6909 GCA_964594945.1 uncultured Desulfopila sp. | reverse complement strand
TGCAGCTGTTCGGAATGGCCCGAATTCGTTCAACCTGGAACTTGTCAAAACAGTAAAACTACATAACAGGGAAGACGTGGCTGGAGTATTCTGATTGGCCGCAAATAAAAAAAATGATGCCCGCCAAATTCACCACAGTATCAGCTGTTGTATTCACTTTTTTAGCAACGCTTCTCTTTATAACCGCTTTCCCCATCCCCCATCCCCAAGACGAGGCGTCTATTGAAACATTTGTCGATCACGCTCTTAAAAAATGGTATTCCGAATATGGCGCCGAGAAAGGGTTGAAGGTCGCACGGGTCGATGTTTGTTTTCGTGCCAACCCTAAAAACTTTGTCAGCGGGGAAGGGGCCGTCATTGCCCCGATAGGACAGGAATTGCCGGAAGGACAAAGGATTATCGCAACAACGGTCTATCCGCCTAAGGTAAGAGAACTTATTGTTGACGGTATTAAAAACGTAGCCTGGAAATATCCAGGCAAATATCGAACTGATCTGCATTATGTCGCCCTGAGTCTGGTCAAACAATCTCAAAGTGGCTTGGATACAAAAACAGATCAGCCGACATTTAAAAAATTGCCCAATTATCTAATCTCTGACGCCCTGGCTACGGCAAAAGAGTTACATGAACATTCTTTACATGAATGTTCGGCATTCCCGGAATGGTCAAAAGAAATGGCCGGCAGCGGCAACTACTTAGAGCAGTTTAAAAAAATAGTTACAAAAATATCATCGATGATTATGCCCCCCGATCAAGAAAAAAACGACAAGTCCAAAGATGATATATGCGCCGCCATGCGTAAAAACAATTTTACCCAGCACAGGGCCCACGTACTCGCCGTCATGGCCTGCCGTCAAAATAATATTCCCTGTTTCGGTTTTATCTCCGCCTCTGAAACAAAAAACTATCTTATAGGGACTTATTCCGACCAGACAGGCTGGTTATACTTTGATTTTTCCGCTCCCAAAAAGGGTTTTTTTAGAGACCCACCCGTCCTCTTAACCCGTGCCCCCCTAATTGCCAATTTTAGTGGTTGCAATCACAACTACTGGAGTGCGAAGGCTTCCGCTTATCAATCAACTCAATGGGGCATATACGGCTTCTCACGGACGAATTGGGGAATCAAAAACAAGGATTCTGATTATACAGTTGCAAGGACGTATAAACTCGACGAGATAACAAAATGAAAACAGATGATTTTTCAAATCGAAACAACTCGGACGCAAATATAACCCGTCGACGGGCATATCGGCTTAAAAAAATCGGGTACAGGGATATCAACTACCTGTTTCTTATCATGCTTTTTGGTATGCTTACGGCCTGGACCGGCCAGATGAACGGATTACACATGACGCCGCATGGTGCGGCCAAAACATCCCGGATGCTAGACGAATTGGAACTACCCCGGCAATTACCAAACCATTATGTAAAACGTGAGGATGGTGCTTCATTCCGCCTCTGGGACCTGATTTCAAAAAAAAGAAATGTTGTTACTGTTTATGCACCATGGTGTCCCGCCTGCCAAAAAGAGCTCCCCTTACTGGTTGAAAAACTATCCGAAACAAAAAATTTAATAGTCCTGATTTCTAAAAAACAAAAACCGGTTGAAGTGGAAGAACAACTCAAAAACCTGGGTCTCTCCTCCGTTCATTATTATCGCGATATAACCGGTCAAATTCTAACAGAAGGCAAGGTCTCTAAATTACCAACCACATTCCTGCTAAGAGACTACGGCAGAGTAATTGATAGGGTTGTCGGATTCTCCGAATATGGGATTGAGCGATTAATTAAAAGAGCAAAAGAGGTTCCGTAAAAACCAATGTCTAAAGAATCCAAGCAATGTATTGTCGAGTTCAGCGACGTGCACATGTTTTTTATGAGCAGATTTAAAAGACCCGTTCGTGCACTAAACGGACTGAACTTAAAAATCCATAAGGGAAGCATTGTCGGCCTGTTGGGGCCCAATGGCTGCGGAAAAACCACTGCTGTTTCATGCCTGACCGGACTGCTCTTCCCCCAACAGGGCGCTGTCCGGCTCTGGGGTCGCCCTGTTGAAAAACTAACAGCCGAATCCAAAAAATTTAAAATCGGTGTTGTTCTGGAAGATACACGTCTTCCTCCCTTCTTAAGCGTTCATCAGGCCATTGCAGCAGCGAGCAAAATCCGGGGTATTTCCGCCCAGGCCCAATCCGGCGAACTGGAACGAATAATTGCTCTGACCGGAATTAAATCGCTATTGAACCTAAAGATAAATGGTCTTTCAAAGGGACAGGCCCGTCGAGTGGGTGTTGCCGCCGCACTCGTCGGCGACCCACCTTTATTGATTATGGATGAACCAGCATCAGGTTTAGATATAACGGCCCGTTTAGAATTCAACAATCTTATACGAAATCTGCGCGATGACAAACGAACGATTATTATCACCTCACATCTGCTCAGTGACGTTGAGAACACCTGCTCCCATGTAGCTATCATGCAGTCCGGGAAGATAAATATATTTGACAGGACCCAACAACTTATAACAAATGACGACGATGATATTGATATTTATGTTCATAAAAAATTCAGGGAAAAACTCAACGACCTCAACATAGTTTTCACCGTCAGTAAATATCCTCTGCTGGTTAAGATAGATGACAACGACATCCCCGTCTGCGATCTTTTGACTACCCTTTCACAAAACGGCATACCTCCCAGAAGAATAGAACCTCGATCAGATTTAATAAAATATTTTATATCTATTACCGAAAAAGAGGAAAAATAATGTATAATTTTCCTATCCTGGTTAAAATTTTTTTTAAACAGCTTATCCGCAGCAAGGCCCTATGGATCATCAGCGGCCTCCTTCTGGTTATGGTACTATTGATTTTTTTTTACGAAAGCAATATGCAGGAGTGGCTGGGTAGCGGTATGACCTACGATATGGCAACCGGAAAGGCCTCCAACCAGTTAAAGAATTTATCAAATTCTATTGTAAGTTATTCCATATTATTTATCATCATCATATCCGCTCTTATCGCGCCGGGATCAAGAAAAAACGGTACAACCCAATTTGTTTTATGTATGCAGGTTTCACGCTTAAAACTGGCACTTGCCCAGTTCTCTGCACTCTCTATATTTGTCTGTATAGCCACACTCATTATCCATATCGGGTTTGCAATCACGGCAATCAAAGTCAGCCTTATAGGTTTTCCGGAACTATTTTTGGCCTGGATCCCATTTTTGGCAACTCTTTTAGTGGCTTCTGCCATTAGTTTCAGCCTGTCCACGGGTTTTTCAACAATTGCCACCTATATCATCCTTTTTGGAATACCCAAAATACTCCTGCCCCTTATCCAGGAACTAATGGTATGGAAAGGCCAGTGGATACCTGTTCCCGTCGCCCGTCTTTTTGATAACCTGGCCATGCTTTTCCCCGATCCCAAAAACATCATTTTCTGGCCATTTTTGTCGCCACAAATGGATATAATCTCACCCCCTTATCCCCTATGGACATGGTGCCTTTTAAATTACTCCTTTGGCGCATTATTTTGGATATTGGTGGGTTTTTATTGTTATAGTGGCAATAATATCGGTTCCCGCCAAGTTCTAAAATAAGATTACCTGACTACATACGAAGCTCGGCCCGACATTTATACTGCAGGAGATGTAGTTTCCTGCTTAAATATATTTCAAGAATCGCCGTGTTCAGACCTCAAAAAACATGGTTGTTCATTTTTAACGATGTAAATTATTTTTCTCAATTTCTACACGCAGGATACAGCTATTATTCCCCTGTCGAAAAAGGGATATCTACAAAAACAATGAAAGATTATTATAAGATACTGGGTGTTACACCGGCACAATCAGAGGATGAAATCCGCAAAAATTACCGTAAACTAGCCATGCAGTATCATCCCGATCGTAATCCCGGCAATATGGAGGCTGAAAAAAAATTTAAAGACATTGCCGAAGCATACGGCGTATTAACCGATCCGCAAAAACGAAAGGAATACGACCTGTTCAGATCCTCCGCCGGAAAATCGACACACGGCGGCGGCAACCAATCCTTTTCCTACAGTCAGGAAGACATACTAAAGGATCTTTTTCGCGACCCCAGATTTCAGCAAATGTTCTCAGGGCTTCTCCACGAATTCCAACGTCGAGGTTTTCGCCACAGCTCACACTTTATTAAAAAAAGTTTTTTCGGCGGCAGGGGCTCCATCTTTCTTGGGGGAATTTTCCTGTTCGGCAGTGTGGCCAAACCTTTGCTCCGCGACAGGGCTACCATCTTCTCATCCATCGGACGAACGGTAAAAACACTCCTGGGACCACGCCCGAAAAACACCCCGACACCCAATACGGCCAGCGAATATTTAAGCGATCTCCACACCACCTATCACACGCCACTGACGACAGAAGAACTCAAGCATGGGAAAACAATTGAAGTTCTCGTCTACGGCGAAGACGGGGAACAGACTTTGAGGGTAAAGATCCCCCCCGACAGCAAGGATGGCCAAAAGTTAAGATTACGCCGCAAGGGCAGGGCAGGCCCCCTGGGACGTGGAGATCTATTTCTCCATCTTGTCCAAAAGAACCAGTGACTAAAATTTTTTTTCGCGCCCCACGGGTCTCTGCAAAACAGCCATGGCTGCAAGTATAACTAACACACCGGGAATTGCCGCAGGGGACGGGGGAGCGTGGCCGAAAACAAGATCAATCACAAGAACCAGACCCGGATAAAGATACGAATAGGCCATCACCCGGGTAGCCCCGATATACGGGACAGAATACTGGGTGAGGAAAAACGTGATAATTGTTGTGAAAATAGAGAGATACACCACCCCTGACCATGCAGCAAAAGACACACTGCCCCAATCCGCCACCAGCAGTTCGGACCACGCAAAGGGCAGCAACCAGAAAACACCGGTTACCAGCACCCAAAAAGTCATTAAGGCCATGGGTTCACCCCGATGTAACAACTTTATTAGCGGAGTATAAAATCCCATCGCAAAACATCCGCCTAAAAACACCAGGTCACCAATATTCCAACGCATCGTCAACAACAATAAAATATTACCTTTGAAAATCACCCAAACAACACCTATCAGCCCCAAAAACAAGGCGATCACCTGTTCCCTTGTCAAACGCTCTCCATTAAGACATAAAGAGTATCCGGCTGAAAAGGAGGGGACCAATGCAAAAATTACACTTGTATTCAAGGCTGTGGTATAGCGCAGGGATAGGAACATGCACCAGAAAAAAACAACAAGGCAGGCGCTGATAACGGCACACCGCCATAACAACGAGGGGGAAAGACAAAAACCGTAATTCAAGTATATCCAGGGTGCAAAAATAACGGCGGCGAGAAAAAAGCGAATCAGCGTTAACACGACGGGATCCAACTCCGCCGTAATAGCAACTCCCACCGTAAAAGAAGTGGAGACCAGCGTAGCACAAATAACCATTAACAGGTGGATAAAAAAAAGACGATGTGGTGACGGCTCCATCGAATTTACTCCCCCGTTTTCCCTGTTTATGATATTTTTGCAAAACCACGACCACCCATAGAACGCGAACCTGTCAATTGCAAAATTCAGGTTACACCTTTTCCACATGTATGACCGCCCCGTCCCGGCTGATAACGGTTATTATCTCACCCTCTTCAATTTCTTCATCGGCACCGGCCCGCCAGACCCTTCCCTCATATTTTATCCACCCCTGGGCCGGAGGTGAAATAGCAACACAAACAACACCCCTGTCCCCCGGATTGGCGGAAAATTCATGATCAGCACCGTCGTCACCTCTAATCTCCACGTTTGACGACCAATTTTGCAGCAGGATCCATTGCAGGCAAAGAAAGGTCAGGGAAAGCACCGTAAAAAAGAGCAATTGCCAGACAAGGGCAAAGGGATATAGCCAGACAACAGCGGCCGTAAACATAGCTGCAAAGGCGAAAAAGAACATGGTCAAACCCGGTAACAGCAACCCCAGCAGGGCCAGCATTACCCCGGTCATCAACCAGAATATCCCGGACGGCAACATTCCCATACTATTCTTTGTAATTCAACGTCATTAACTTAATAACAAAATGATGTGTAAAGTAGTGTTCCGACCTTGATCGGGGACGTCTGCAGACAAAACCCCATGGACGGATTTATGGCATTATCCGAACAAGGTTGGAACACTACTCAAACCTTAGGTTACTGACATTGATTTGTAATTGACAGTTCAACATCCCCCGCAGCCATATGCGGAGTTAGCTCCGGCGTTCAATCCGTCTTTTTCACAATACCAAACAGGGATTCATAGACCACGCCGATCAAGACAATGAACATCGGCCACGTCCATATTAATCCAATACCAAGGACTATCATTGACAGGATACCAATAACACCCATAACAAAAATAAGGGCGGCGATTCTCCACCAATCGCCATGAATGGCCCTGCGGGAAGTTTCCAGCGCCTGCCATGGTGATAATCCTTTTTCAACAATGAGAGGCAGCGTCATAAGGTAACCGACGCTGAGATATATACCGGGAAGGATAAACAGTGCAAAGCCAATTATAATTAATAAACTCTGTAAAATAGAGGCAACAATAAGTTTCCCGGCACAGGAAAAACCCTTGAAAATCATTGTCCAGGATACCTCATCCCTGACGACCTGCCTGATACCCATGTAGAAGAGGCCCGCCATAAAAATAGTCGAAATTATGTTGGTTACAAAAGAGTAGAGCCCGTTGGTCAAAATACCAACCGGATTAAGGTCACCCTCCGATACCGGCGACGGTAAAAGATACGATCCACCTGCGACCAATACCAGCACAACGAGATACATAAGGGCACTACCCGCCCAAATGGAAGCCTTTACACCTTTTACCTTCATCCATGCCTGACGCAGGGCACCACTTACAGTAAGTTTACCAAAA
>CAZQOD010000149.1:0-6941 GCA_964594945.1 uncultured Desulfopila sp. | reverse complement strand
CGTCCTCTCCCAAAGGATCGCGGTTTATCCAGCGTTCAATGGCGGGGTTGTAGAATCTATAACCATAATAAACCAGGCCTAATTTATCGTCAAATCGTTTTGTGGAAAAGCGGAAGGGTTGTTTAAAACTGCCTGCCGTATTGACCTGTTTGCCAAAGCTATTGTATCTATATTGAGCCACTTCATTTTGGAGAGAATCGAGGACAGAGACAACATTGCCTTTGCCATCATAGAGATAAGAGTAAGAAGCACCGTTTTGGGAAAGAGAGAGTAAACCGCCTATACCTCCACCGAAATTTGCACCCCAGGTATATTGGCGGATAATATTGTTATTTTGATCACGATCCTGCAGGGCAAGGGAACTATCGCGCAGGATGCGGGTTTCTTCAATAAGGTTATCATTTTCATATTGACGGATTATTGCTAAAAACGAGTCCCAGCGATAGATATATTCAGTTCGTCGATTTACACCTCCTCCGTCCGTATAGGTGATATCCGTCAACCTGTTTTCGGCGTCGTACAGGGCCGTGAATGTGTAACCGTCCCTGGTATAGCCTTTTGTCATATTGCCGTCATAATCGTAGGTAAAAACCAGGTCAGGATCAATGGAATTTAATAGTTGATTAACGCTGTTAAATGTCTGGTTGCTGGCGGCATCAGGAATTGAAGGCAGGGGCAAAGCACCGTTAACCGTTTCCCTGCTGCGTTGATCCTGGTCATTATATTCGTAATTATAGGAGTTAATAAGCTGATCATCAGATTTTTTATTGAGTATGGTGGTGAGCTGGTTAAGAGTGTTGTACTGGTATGCGGTTACTGCGCCAATGGCACGGGTGAGGGTGGCAATTAAAGGGTTGGCCGGCCCTTTAAAGGTGTAGGTAAAGGTATCGGCGCCGGATTTAACACTCTTTAAGCGACCCATGGCATCGTAAGTATAACTGCGTAACAGGCCGCCTTCTACCTGTGTTGTGGCAATACGACCCAAATTATCGTAACTGTAGGTAAGGGTATCATTTGCCCATGGGCCGTCTATGGTGTGGATCCGGGAGGCGGAATCATAGGTAAAGAGATAAGCTCCGGAACCATCTTCTATCCGTGTTATACGGTCATAAATATCATATTCAATACTGATATTCGGAGTTGAGCCATCATTATGCTCCACCGTTATCAAGTTATTGTTTTCATCGTAATAGTATTTTGTAACAATGCCCCTTGCATTGGTGCGTTGTATAATTGCACCGCTGCTGTTTCTTAGATAAGAGACACTTTTGCCGTCATTGTATATTTTGGCCAAAAGTCGGTTTTTGGCATCATAGCTGAAACTGGTCGTATTGTTATTGGGGTCGGTAAAAGTGATGAGATTACCGTTGAGATCATAGTTGTTGGAGGAGACGCCACCCTCACTGTTCAAGGATTCGCCAAGTTTTTTCTCTTTAGTATATTTATATTTATCCGTCAGGCCCGAGCGGTAGACGGCTTTGGTTCGCAGGCGGGGACATTGCGCTGACGAATACTCCATTTCATCTTTTTTCCCGTCGGGATAAGTAACGGAGGTTAAATGATTGAGATTATCATAATTGTAGGTTAAGAACAGCCCCGTGGCATCTTTTGAACTTGCCAGGCGGCCAATGTTATCATAGCTATGTTCCGCAACAATCAGGCCGTTGCGTTCGATGCGCTGCAGGGTGTGATCGGCGCGGTATATATAGGTTGTTTCTCTGTTATTCTGATCCGTAACCGATTGTAACTGGCCGAAATCGTTATAATGCATGGTTACGGTTTTTCCGTCAAGCCCCGTATGAGACAGGATATTATGGTGTTCATCATAGGTCATATAAATGGATCCGAGGCCATTGCGGATTTCGAGTAGATCCACTTCATTATCCGCATATATATACTCTGTTACCAGCCCCTTCGGATTGGTTGTCGAGGTGACTTTACCTTTGCTGTTATAGGTGTATGAAGTGATATTACCCATGGCATCGGCAATATTGCTCTCCAGCCCCGTATCGTTATTATAGTAAAAAAACTTGGCCTCGCCATTGGGATAATTGATTGAGCTGATCTCTTCCCGCACACCTTTGCTGGTATTTGCATAATAGTAGATGGTCTTGGCCACATCGACTGAATAGTTATTGTGGTACGGGGTGTATTCTATATAATCTTCCGGCAGTACCCGCCAGCCGTAACCACCTGCACCGTTATAGTTAAATTCTTCCTTTCCTCCGCCGGGGTGGGTGATGGTTACCCGGCGTCCGGCGCGCATATGTTGGCCCGGCGGTGGATAGGGTTGGGACGGGCCCTGGTTATCGGCGGGTTCAACGTAGAACTCCGTCCTGTTACCATCGTTTTCAATGGCGGAGAGATTGTTATTGCTGTCATATTCCAGATTGGTTCGGTAACCGCCCATATCGGTTATGCGGATGAGATTGCGATTATCGTTATAAGAAAAATGGGCACTTCGTCCAAAGGGATCCTCCACACTGGTTACAAGATTATCACTGTTGTAGACAAAGGTGGTTATTTTCCCGGCGGCATCGGTAATGGAGGAAATACGATCATCACTGTACCCTATGGTGAGTGCCTGGTTATAGCTGTTTTTTATTTGGGAAAGATAGGTTTTCTGTCGGCCTGCAAAATAAGCGTCGTATACATGGGAGCGACCGGATGTAAAACGCAGTTCATAGTGATTATCGGCAATCTTTATTAGCTCGGCAAAGGTTTTATAAGGTGCGGTATAACCACCCTGGCTGTTTTTACGGTACAGTTTATCGTTGCCGTCGGCCATGGTAATGGTAACGTCGCCGTTTGTGGCAACTTTTAGATAAGAATTATATGCAAAGGTCCATTTTTTGCCAAAAATCTCTTCTCCGTCTCCGTCGGCCAGGCTGTTAAACTCGATTCTAATTGCAACCCTGGATCCCAGCGGTGGAGAATAATAGAGCGGAGTATCAACAACATATAGATTCATACTGATTGGATTAACCGTCCATAACGGGGCCCCTGGAGATGGGCAACAACCTGCTGTGCCCTCGGGGCATTTGTCAGGTGGGCCGCTGTCGCAGTTCTGACATCCGGGAATGGCAGGGGCGGTTTCATTGTCACCGCCGTAAAACGAATTTTTTTCGGCTGTAGACAGGGCAATACCATGGTGTTTGCCGATCTTATGAAAAAGTGCAATACCGTGCCAGCGTTTACCAAGATCATGGCTGGAAAATTGCGTGGACTTATGCGTTTGCGGTTCATAAAGTGTGTAGTATCCGTTATTAACACTTGTCAGTACCGAAAAATGACCGGTAACCGTTCCTTTAAAATAAATAATTGCTGGAAGAGGTATTTGTGCAAGATCATCGAGGGTGAGATAGCGGGCGGTGAGATTTAACTTTTCCCCGGCCAGAGAAAGCAGGTCGGAGATTGAATTTCCCAAACCATCCTTAGCGGGATTTTCAAGAACCAGCTGGGCAGCCTCTTTATCCCCGGCGCTTGTCAGTAAGTAGGCCAAGGCCTGGGGCCCGCAATCGTAACTTTTTGTCCCCGCGGAAGTTAGTGTGGCCAAACATAATATAACGGCTACAACAGCCCCTGTGAGTATTATTCTCTTTGTTTTCATAATTTCTCCAGCAAAGTGACAATGCATTACTTTATCGTAACGTATGTTTTTTTACGGGGTTAATTGTTTATTCTCACTTTTTGTGAATATGTCGCGGCCCTGTCTGCGGTGGAGAGAATATTGATTGTAAAAATATGTTCTCCATTTGCATAACGGCTGCTGTCCCAAATTAATGTCTGGGGAAGAGTGGCCCGATTAATCTCGGTGTCGAGCACACCGTCGACAAAAAGGTATAATTCATAATCTTCCCGCAACTGGTAAGCGGGGCTGAGACCTGGTTGCAAATCCGTTAGAATGGTAACCTTGCCCTTTATATTGGCGCCGTCCGCCTGCAATTGCACCGTCAGCAACGGGTCCGGGGCGATGGTGTCCGGTTGGGCTGTCAGGTACGCAACATTGCGACCATGGGGTGGATGGATTGGATATTTTTTATAATCCTTTTTCAGGCCGCCGGGCGGTGTTTCAGAGCCAAGGAGGAATATGGAGTTCGACGGCAGTGAAAAACCATCAAAGCCGACCTGGTAATTTTTCTGATCCGTTACCCGGACTACACCGTTGAGATCCATACCGTTCCATGGTTCTTCGTGGTTACCGGCCAGATAGAGTTGCCAGCCGGTAATGGCTTTATACATGGGTCCGCCATCTTTGATAAAAACACGGATACGGCACAGTGCTGTTTTATCGATGCTGAAAAAGATGGCTTGTTTTTTCTTGTCCCAGCCGATGGGGTCGGCAATAATATCTTCACCCCATGGTTCTGTGGTGGGGTTATATACCTCGATACCTTTGCGTTTGGATTTGGCACGTATTATAGGAAAATAGAGGCCGTCACCGAGATACAGGCCGGTATCATCTCGACCATCCCAGCTGATCTGCTGCTTGCCCAATGCCATTTTTTCTTTGTTCAGCAGAGTACGCACCAAATTACCGTGGATATCACAGATGTACACGGTGAGGGCAGCGGCTTCGCTCAATTCCCAGGAGAGGTCGGCAGTCTCATTTTTACCAAGATCGATACTGTTTTTTTCCACTTTGATCCCGCGCATAATGGTCTCGCCGTAACCTGGAAACGGGAAAAAGAGGATGATAAGAAAAATAATAAAATATTGTTTTTTCGCTCTCATTAGTATGCCCTTGCACTATCTTCGGATAAAGTTTCGGCAAATTTGCGTGGAAATACTATGTTTCCATGATTGCCTGTAATTTGGATTTTTCAGTTCTCTGCTGTCGATACTGTTTTACCGATACCGTTTTTATGGTGCCATGTCGCATTATTGCCACCCTGTCTGCCATAAATAGAGCCTCTTCGCGATGGTGGGTTACGTAGATAAGGGTGATCTGCAACTGTATGAGAAGATCTTTTACCTCCGACATCAGGATTTGTTTTAACTCGCTGTCGAGGCTGGAAAAAGGTTCGTCCATCAGCAGCAGTTGCGGGCGAAGGGCCAGGGATCTTGCAATACCAAGACGCTGTTTTTCCCCACCGGAAAGTTGGTGCGGATAGCTGCCTGCCTTTTTACGGGGTAATCTGACAAGGGTCAACAGTTCATCTATTTTATCTCTTTTCTCCCTGCCCCGGCCACCCTTTTTAAGGTTAAGAGCAAATTCTATATGTGCGGCAACGGTCATATGGGGCCACAGGGCAAGGTCTTGAAAAACCAGGGATATATTTCTCTTGTGGGGTGCTACCAGTGTGGAGGGGTCACTTACGCATTTTCCATGGAGATGGATTGCTCCCCAGTCGGGATAATCAAGTCCGGCAATGAGGCGCAGTATGGTTGTTTTACCACAGCCGGAAGGTCCCACCAGGGCGAGTCTTTCACCTTTATTCAGTTGCAGGGAAACAGTATCAACGGCTATATTATCGGCAAATCGCTTTGAAACACGATCAAGCTTTAAGAGTTGCGGTCGCGGAAATGTGGTTTTGAGTATTGTCATGATTACACCCTGCTTGTTTTCAGCATGGCCATCATAGCCAAAGAAACGCTTAGAGTTACAACAATCAGTATAATGGCAAGTGCCGCGACCAGCGCACCGGCACCATAATGCATCAGGGTATAAATTTTCAGAGAAAGAGTACCCATACCCGGAGGAATAACGAGGAGAGTGGCGCCAAGCTCACCCATGGAAAAAACAAAGATAATGGTCCAGCAGATCAGCAGTCCTTTGCGGGCCAGAGGAAGATGGATATGCCACAGTCTTTTTAACCAGGACGGTTCACAGAGATAGGCAGCCTCAAGCATATTGGGGCTGATCTGTTGGAGATTGGCGGCGATTATGCGGATGGCAAAGGGGATAAATCTGGCGATATAGGCAAAAATGAGGATAGCCGATGTGGCGTAGATAAATTGGGTAAATGTATTATTCCATAAATAGATAAGGCCGATTGCAAAAAAGGTTGCGGGAAAGGCAAAAGGCAGATAAGTGAGCAATTCCGGGATACGAAACTTTGTCTTATCTGTTTCCAGATACCGGCAGATAAGATAGGCGAGCAGCGAGGTAATTGTGGCGGCCAGGGCCGATAGACCAAGACTTATTAAAATCTCTTTTGTAGAGGTTTTAAAGGCGGTGAAAAATGCCAGGGGCTGCCCGGCCTGAAGAAAAAGACTGAGAATAGGAAGGATAACCGTGATGGTCAACAGTGTAAATACGTAATACCCGCCCCGACCAGACTTAAAAAACACCAGCTGCCGTCGCGCGGAGGTGAGGGAGGCGTAGGACTTGTCACTTATGGAACGTTGCTGCCGGAATAAGAGAAGAGCGGCGACAAGTATTATCGGCAGGGAAAGGGCCGCGGCACCGCCTTCGTCGTAAAAAGCGCTGAAACGGGTAAATATCTCCACGGGGAAAGAAGCTGTCCGCAGCATGGAAGGAATACCGTAATTAAAAAAAGAGAGGATAAAAATAAGTACCGAACCGGATATTATGGAAGGTTTTAAAAGGGGCAGGGTAACTTTTTTCAACACCGTGTGTGCCGGTTGTATAAATAATGCGGCCTCTTCCTGGCCTGGGTTCATGCGCGTCAGGCCGACGAGCAATATAAGTACCAATAACGGATAGTAGGAAAAACTCAGTAATATGATAACGCCAAAGCAGTTATATAAGGAAACGGGGGCCCCGAAAAGTGGTGTCAGCCAGGAGTTTAAAACACCCTTTTCACCCAGTAGATAAATCCAGGACAGGGTATGGATATGGGAAGGAATAAAGAGCGGCACCAGGTAGATATATCGGCAGATATTTTTACCGTGAAAGTCCGATCTGGTCATAAAGAGCGCCATTGGTAAAGCATATATCAATGCCAGGAAGGTGGCGGCGGCGGCCATAAGAAAAC
>CAZQOD010000148.1:0-6962 GCA_964594945.1 uncultured Desulfopila sp. | reverse complement strand
GGCTTTTTGCAGGCCGAAACGGGCGGATAATTCGTCGAGGCTGGTGATAATTTCTCCCTGGGCGGATATGCGTTCATCAACTTCGAGAACGTCTTCATAGAGCATTTCGGGCAGGATTATATGGCGGGCAAAAAGCTGGGGACGTGTCTGGTAACCTATACGCAGGGCATCGCCAAAACCGTGGCTGGTAACAAAGAGGGTTTGGTCTCCGCTTCTTTCAAGGAGGGCGTTGGTGGCAACGGTGGTGCCCATTTTCAGATTTGCGATTTGTCCATCGGGGAAATTATCGCCGCCGGAAAGGCCCATGAGTTGCCGGATGCCGTGGATGGCGGCATCAGTATATCTTTCTGGATTTTCAGATAGAAGTTTATGGGTCACCAGTTTACCGTCGGGTCTTTTGGCGACAATATCGGTGAAGGTACCGCCCCGGTCGATCCATATTTGCCATTGTGCCATTTCTACGATCCTTTGTTTTAGCCTGTTTGCAAATGGGTTATTTAAATTTTTGCCAACGACTGAGATTTGGGGCAGGGAGACTGTTTATGGCCAGCCACTATTGACTAATTAGGTTGATAATGTATTAATTTAACAGTATAAAATATCTATCCCTGTTTTTAGGTGCAAGCCCAGGTATAAATATATCTGCTGAGAACAGGGTGAACGTTGATTATTTGTCGACAAAATGTCAGTATTGTGTAATGGTTGCAGAGGTGGCGGGAAATGTCAATGGTATTGTTGTGGTTTGGATAAAAATGTATACTTACCTGTCCGTACTTTGACTTCACGGGTGGCGTGTAAGTACAGTTCCTTAGCCCCGCTTTTTACGTTTACCGGGGTTAGGTCATATTGGTTGGTTTTACAAAACTATTGGGAGGAGCCAAAAATGAGAAGAGGAAAAAGATTGATTGCGACAATGGCTGGGATGATAGTGGCTGTTGGCACGACTTTTAGTGCAATGGCCACAACCTGGGATATGCCGACACCATATCCGGATAAGACGTTTCATACCCAGAATATCATGGCATTTGCAAATGATGTTAAACGGGCGACCGGTGGTAAACTTGAGATAAAGATCCATTCGGCAGGCTCTCTTTTTAAACATCCTGAGATAAAGAACAGCGTACGCAGCGGCCAGGTGCCCATTGGCGAGTTTTTTCTTTCACGGTTGTCGAATGAGCAGGCGGTCTTTGGTGCGGATTCCCAGCCTTTTTTGGCCACCAACTACGTTGAGGCCAAAAAATTATGGGATGCGCAACGGCCCGTGGTGACAAAGTTGTTGGCAAAACAGGGTTTGATGCCCCTTTTTTCCGTTCCCTGGCCACCCCAGGGCCTTTATACTAAAAAAGAGATCAAGAGTGTGGTGGATTTAAAAGGGATAAAGTTCAGGGCTTATAATGCAACCCTGGAGACCTTTGCCAATAAAGTTGGCGCCGCACCCACCCAGGTCGAGGTTCCGGATATTCCGCAGGCGTTTGCAACCGGAAGAGTTGAGGCCATGATCACTTCTCCCTCCACGGGTGCAAATTCCAAGGCCTGGGATTTTGTAACCTACTATACCGATATCCAGGCGTGGTTGCCGAAAAACATAGTTGTGGTCAGTAAAAAGGCCTTCAGAAAACTGGATAAAAAGAGCCAGAAGGCATTGCTGGCCGCGGCAAAAAAGGCCGAGGCCAGGGGCTGGGAAATGAGCCGCAAAGAGACCGCTGTAAAGACCAAAATTTTAAAGGATAACGGTATGAAAGTGGTTGCCGCCAGTCCTGAATTGATGGCTGGTTTAAAGAAAATCGGCGAATTAATGCTCGCCGATTGGAAAAAGGCTGCGGGTAGTGAAGGGCAGGTATTATTGGATGGTTACCTGTCCAAATAGGTTATCTGCCCGGCTTGCGGGGTATTTATATGCGCAGATACTTGGATTCTCTTTATGTCGCAGGTGGTTGGCTGGCTGCGGGGTGTATAAGTTTTATCTGTTTCCTGGTGGTCAGCCAGGTCTTTCTTAATCTGATTGATCGTTTCAGTACCATTGTGACGGGTAGTGCGATTGGTCTTACCATTCCCTCTTATTCGGATTTCACCGGTTTTTTACTTGCGGCGGCCTCGTTTCTTTCCTTGGCATATACCCTGCGAGAGGGCGGGCATATCCGTGTTGTCCTTGTCGTGGGCCGTTTCCCCCGTCGTTTACAAAAATATATTGAGTTCTGGTGTTCAGGTTTCGGGTTCGCCGTCTGCTGTTATTTTTCCTGGTATGTGGCAAGACTTGTCCATGAATCATACGTGTACCACGACCTGTCGTCGGGCATGATCGCCGTTCCCCTCTGGATACCGCAGTCCGCTATGCTTCTGGGGCTGCTGATACTTTCTGTGGCTCTGGCGGATGAAATGTTCACGGTGGTTGGCGGCGGTATTCCCTCCTATGTGGATAAGGGGGAAAAACTGCTGGCAAGGGAAGAACAGCAAACGGTGGGTATGGCGACGGAACGGGAAGAGGGGGTGTAGATGTCTGAAATTACTCTGACTGTTATTTTGTTGCTGGCGCTGTTTGTTTTGCTGGGCAGCGGCATATGGGTCGCCGTCTCGTTATTGGCGGTGGGTATGGCGGGAATGGCGATTTTTTCCGAGGCTCCCCTCGGTGATGTGTTGGCGACGACGGTCTGGGGGGCGAGTAACAGCTGGGCCCTGGCCGCCCTGCCCCTCTTTATCTGGATGGGGGAAATTCTCTTTCGATCAAGATTGTCGGAAGATATGTTTGCAGGGCTTTCCCCCTGGCTCAGTTGTCTACCCGGCAGATTGCTTCACGTCAATATTCTCGGTTGCGGTATCTTCGCTGCAGTGTCCGGATCCTCTGCTGCAACGGCCGCGACCATAGGCAAAATGTCAATACCGGAACTGGTCAGGCGGGATTATCCACAAAAAATGTTGGTGGGGACTCTGGCCGGTTCCGCCACCCTGGGCCTGCTCATACCGCCTTCCATCATACTTATTGTTTATGGAGTGGCCACGGAACAGTCGATTGCCCGACTGTTTATTGCCGGAATTCTGCCCGGTTGCCTGCTTGTTTTTCTTTTTGTCGGTTATGTTATTTTATGGTCGTTGCTGCATCCGGGCGCAATTCCCGCGGGGGAAGCGTCCCTGCCGCTGCGGGAGAGGCTGGCGAGGTCCCGTAGGTTGGTACCCGTTATCTTATTAATTGCAGGTGTGATAGGGTCGATTTATTCCGGTATAGCTTCGCCGACCGATGCTGCAGCCGTAGGAGTACTGTTGGCCCTGGTCCTGTCCTGGTTTGGTAATTCTTTGTCGAAAAAGAGTTTTATCGATGGTCTCCTCGGGGCGACGAAAACTTCCTGCATGATCGCCTTTATCCTGGCGGGGGCTGCGTTCTTAACGGTTTCCATGGGCTTTACCGGTATTCCGAAGATGCTCGCCTCCTGGATAGGTTCCATGGAGTTGTCGCCCTACGCCTTACTTGCCGCCCTTACTCTCTTTTTTATTGTTATGGGTTGTTTTCTTGACGGTATTTCCGTAGTTGTCTTGACAACTTCAGTTATCCTGCCGATGATTGATCAGGCGGGTATTGACCAGCTTTGGTTTGGTATTTTTGTGGTAATTGTGGTGGAAATGGCCCAGATTACGCCCCCGGTGGGTTTTAACCTGTTTGTTATCCAGGGTTTGACTGGTATGGATATACTGAAAGTAGCCTACGCCGCCGCGCCGTTTTTTATACTGCTGTTGCTCGGCCTGATTCTCATCGTTGTAATGCCTGAGATAGTGACTTTTTTACCAGATATGATGGGACGTTGAAAGCGCGAACTCCTGTTGTTACAGTGACGAAGCGGCCCTGGAAGCCTGGTCGTACAAACCGGAAAGCAGCCTGAGCAGGGCCGCGGCTTGGCTGATTTCCGATCCTTCCTGGTCCATGCTTTTATACGCGGATGTGAGGCATCCTTCCCTTATTTCCCGGTAACGGGCGCAGGCATCCCTGCCCGCTTTAGTTGTTTTGTAAAAGATTTCCTTTCCCCGTTTGTTTCTTGCGACAAGATCGGCCTTGACCAGCTTTTTCAGGGAATAGTTAACCGTGTGTTGATCCTCCACGTGGAGGACAAAACAGATGTCGGTTAATCGTTTTGCCCGGTTTCTATGGTTGACATTGTGTAGTACCAGCACATCCAGCGGGCTGAAATCGGTATGTCCGGCGGCGGACATACAACGTACCATCCATCTGCTGAAGGCGTTGTGGGCAATAATCATCCCATATTCGAATTCGCTGAGGGGGCGACTGTCGGGGGAGGCCAGGTGTTCGGAGGAGACGATTGAGACAATCGGTGCGGGGGGCTTGTCTTTAAATCCGTATTTATCATCAGTCATGGTCGTCTTCCTTCATTAACTTATAATTGATGGAGTCGATAAGGGCCTGCCAGCTGGCCTCGATGATATTAACGGAGACACCGACCGTACCCCAGGTGCAGCAATGATCCTTACTTTCAACAAGTACCCTGACCTTGGCTTCGGTGCCGCGCTCCTCGGAGAGTACGCGGACTTTGTAGTCCGTTAATTCCATTTCTTCCAGGCATGGATAAAAACCGGTAAGTGCCTTACGCATGGCAGTATCAAGGGCGTTTACGGGCCCGTCACCCATGGCGGCTGTGTGTACTTCTGTATCTTTAATAAAGAGGCGGATAGTTGCCTCGGTGAGCGGTGGTTTATCCATCCTGTACTTATGGTTCATTACCCTGAAGCTCTCAAAAGAAAAATAATTTTTCTGCAGGCTGAGGGCCCGGCGCATAAGTAGTTCAAAACTGGCCTCTGCACCCTCGTATTGGAAACCGAGATTTTCTAGTTTTTTTAGTTCGTTGATTATTTTTACCAGGACCGGGCTGTCGGCTTGGAGGGGCAGATTCCACTGTTTGGCCTTATGGAGAATATTTGAGCGGCCCGACTGGTCTGAGATTAGGATTCTGCGGATATTACCGACTTTGTCCGGGGCTATATGCTCGTAGGTGAGCGGGTTTTGTTTAACGGCACTTACATGGATACCGCCCTTATGGGCGAAAGCGGATTCCCCCACATACGGTTGATAACGATTATGGGGGAGATTGGCAAGTTCGTTGACAAGTCTTGAAGTTACATAGAGGCGGTCTATATGTTTTCTGACCTCGCAGGCCAGGCCGAGTTTAAAAACAAGAGCGGGAATAATGGAGGTAAGGTTGGCGTTGCCGCATCTTTCGCCAAAACCGTTAATGGTGCCCTGAACCTGGTTTACGTGGGATGTGGATATGGCCAAAAGAGTATTGGCAACGGCGGTTTCTGAATCGTTATGGGCGTGGATTCCCAGGGGTACCGTGATATTCTTTTCAGCAAGAAACTGTTTGACACGGTTGATAATTATCGGAATTTCGTGGGGCAGTGTGCCGCCGTTGGTATCGCAAAGGATAAGTGTTTCGGCGCCGCCTGCTGCTGCGTATTCTAGTGTTTTTAAGGCATATTCTTCGTTATCCTTAAATCCGTCGAAAAAATGTTCCGCGTCATAAAATAGATGATCCACATGGGGACGGAGGTAGGCCAGGGTATCGTTTATAATAAGGAGGTTATCATCCAGTTCGATACGGAGTGCCTCGTGAACGTGGATATCCCAGCTCTTCCCGAAGATGGTTATGGCCGGGGTATTGGCGTTGAGCAGGGCAAGAACGTTTGGGTCGCTGTCGGGACTGTTCCTGAAGTGACGGGTGGAGCCGAAAGCGGTTAGTTTTGCATGGCGCAGTTTGACGCTCTCCATCCGTCTGAAATAATCGACGGAAACGGGATTTGAGCCGGGCCATCCACCTTCAATAAAATCGATGCCTAGTTTGTCGAGGGCCAGGGTAATCCTGATTTTATCCTCCACGGAGAGGTTGAAATTTTCTGCCTGGGTACCGTCACGGAGGGTGGTATCGTAAATATTAATCGTTTGTGACATGCTGTTCCTCAATGAAAGCCGTAAAATCCTGGGAAAATAACTATGGATGCCAGGACAACGGCTTGTATGATAATAAACGGAATAACACCGCGATATATGTCAACTGTCCTCACCTCCGGAGGACAGACGCCCTTGAGGTAAAAGAGTGAAAAGCCAAAGGGTGGTGTCAAAAATGAAGTCTGCAGGTTCATGGCAATAAGAATGGCAAACCAGAGCGGATTCAAACCGATTATATCGGCGATGGGCAGGAGAATGGGGACGACGATATAGCTGATTTCAATAAAATCGATAAAAAAACCGAGGATCATGATTGTCAACATGGATAGGAGCAGAAATGTCCATTTCTGGCCGGGCAGGTTGGTTAATACCTCCTCGACTATATAGTCTGCGCCACTATAGACAAAGACCATGGAAAAGGCGGTGGCACCGATGAGGATGGCAAAGACCATGGCGGTTATTTTAACGGTTTCAAGGGCGGACTCTTCGATAATCCGCCAGGTCAGTTTTTTATACAGCCAGGCCAGGATAAGGGCGCCGATACCTCCGACCGACGCTGACTCGGTGGGGGTGGCAATTCCGGCGAAGATGGAGCCGAGTACGAGTATAATCAAGGTTAAGGGTGGTATTATCGCGATAACCGCTCGTTTTATATTACCAATTTTGCTTCCTTCCTTGACGGGGAGTGGCGGTGCGACTTCTTTATTTATAAAGGCGATGATCAGGATATAGGCGATATAGGCGATAACCAGGATCAGGCCGGGGGCGACGGCGGCCTGGAAGAGATCGCCCACTGGCTGTTGAAAAACGTCGCCGAGGATAATTAATACGATTGAGGGCGGGATGATCTGCCCCAGGGTGCCGGATGCGCAGATGGTGCCGGTGGCAAGTTTTTTTGAATAACCGTATTTTAACATGACCGGCAGGGAAATTACGCCCATGGCCACCACGGACGCACCGACAACGCCGGTTGACGCGGCAAGGAGGGTACCCACCAGTACGGTACTGACGGCTACCC
>CAZQOD010000147.1:0-7144 GCA_964594945.1 uncultured Desulfopila sp. | reverse complement strand
TATTAAATTAGTTCAATAAGACATGTTTTCTCATTTTTTATATACGAGGTTTAGTGCCTTACTCCGTAAAAGCTGTAATAAAAAACAAGAAATAATAGACCATAAAAACCCGGATGCTGGTAACAGCAACAAGGCACTTGTACCGGCCTACCGGTCATTTCCGGTGTTAGGTTTTTTTATGTTTGAAAACAGGAGTTTTTCTTCACGGCAATGAACGATGTAATAAATTCAATCGGTATAAATCTCGGCGCATCCACAATCTCAATCGTGGAACTTGAACAACGAGGATCAGCAAAAAAAATCGTCACTACGGTCACAAGACCCCATCTCGGCAATGTTCGTGCCTCTCTCATGGAATTGCTCCGGCAATATCCGGATCTAACAGATAAACACATATGTTTTACCGGCCGCAAATTTAGAAAATCCATCGCACTCAGTTCCATCACCGAACCCGATGCCGTCGAACGCGCAGTAAAACATATCCTGCCGGACAATCACCCTTTTTCCATAATAATCAGTGCCGGCGGGGAAACATTTATGGCCTATCATCTCGACGATTCCGGGGCTATACAAAATATTCAAACCGGCAATAAATGCGCCTCCGGTACCGGAGAATTCTTTCTCCAGCAACTGCACCGGATGGATACCAAACTCGACGATATCGCCGATATGGAGATTGAGGGAAATGGCTTCAAGGTCTCGGGTCGTTGTTCCGTTTTTTGCAAAAGCGACTGCACCCATGCTCTAAACAAGGGCATGAAAAAATCAGCGGTGGTCGCCGGCCTGACCTACATGATGGCCGACAAACTTGGAGAACTACTCTCAAAACTGCCGAAAAGTTCCGTTCTGCTCACCGGTGGATGCGTAAAAAACAGGGGCATGGTCCACTATTTACGGAAAAAGGTAAAGAACCTCTTTATCCCGGAAGAAGCACCTTTTTTTGAGGCCTTAGGTGCCGCCGCCTGGGCCCTTGAGCATCGGACAATTCCTTTTACCGATATCAATGTATTATTTAAAGAGGATATTAATCACTTTTCCTGCCACAAACCATTGGAACAGTTCAAAAAATTCGTCCATTTCAGCAACCGGACCAAGCCCCCGGCCAAACCCCATGACCGTACCATTCTCGGTCTCGATGTGGGTTCAACCACCACCAAAGGCGTTATTATCCGGCGGAGCGACAAGGCCATCCTCGCATCCGTCTACCTGCGCACAAATGGTGACCCGATTCAGGCCTCGAGAAACGTTTACAGAGCCCTTGCTGAGCAGCTTGACGTAACAATTACCATTGAAGGTTTAGGGGTTACCGGCTCGGGTCGTCAAATCGCAGGATTACACGCCAAGGCATCAGGTGTTATTAACGAAATTATTGCCCATGCCACCGCCGCTGCTTATTTTGATCCTGAAGTTGACACCATTTTTGAAATTGGCGGCCAGGATGCCAAATATACATACCTCAGTAACGGCGTCCCCAACGATTACGCGATGAACGAGGCCTGCAGCGCCGGAACCGGTTCCTTTTTGGAGGAATCCGCAAAAGAGAGCCTGGGCCTCGATGTCGAAGAAATCGACGACATGGCCTACAGGGGTCGTAATCCACCTAATTTTAACGATCAATGTGCGGCATTCATAGGCTCTGATATAAAAAATGCAGTGCAGCAAAATATCCCCACGGAGGATATCGTTGCCGGTCTGGTCTATTCGGTCTGTATGAATTACATCAACAGGGTGAAGGGGAATAGACCGATGGGCAGGAAAATATTTATCCAGGGCGGTGTCTGTTACAACAAGGCCGTGCCGGCGGCAATGGCCGCCCTGACCGGTCGAGAAGTGATCGTCCCCCCCGATCCTGGCCTCATGGGTAGTTATGGCGTTGCACTGGAAGTCCATGGGAGGATCAACCAGGGCCTAATGGAGAGCTCCCTGTTTGATCTGAACCATCTCGCCAACAGACAGGTTCGCTATAAACGTCCTTTCATCTGCAGGGGGGGCAGAGAGAAATGCGATAGAAAATGCGAAATTGCCATGATCAATATTGATGGCCGCAACTACCCATTTGGGGGTATTTGCAATCGCTACGACAATATTATCCACAAAGTGAAAGTGAACACGGCTGATCTGAACCTCGTGGCCAAACGCCAGGAAATGGTATTCCGGGGAGAAAATGAAATTATCCGTAACCGTCCGACCGTAAGGATGAATCGCTCATTTCTGATTAACACCTATCACCCCTTTTACAAAACGTTCTTCAACGAACTCGGTTATAATCTTATCCTGCCCGACACAATTGATCCGGCCGGTATCTGCAGGAGGGGCGCGCCCTTCTGCTACCCGGTAGAAATTGCCCATGGTTATCTGGCAAATATGCTTAACATAGATGCTGAATTCACCTTTTTACCGCAGGTCAAGGGGATCCCGTCGGGCCCCGAAGAGACGTCCTGTACCTGTGTTTTTGTGCAAAGCGAGCCATTTTACCTGAAAACCGCCTTTGGTGAACTCGACTCATCTAAAACAATTTCCCCAACCATTGATTTCAGTAAAGATCGCAGGCAATGTCGCAAGACTTTTATCCAGACAGCCACCCTCTTTAACCGCTCTAAAAAACAGGGCGGACAGGCATTCGACACGGCTTATACAGCACAGGAAAAATTCAGACAACGGTTAAAAGAAAGGGGTAACACATTTCTTAGAGAGCTTGAAAAAATACCGGATGACACCGCAATCGTTCTCTTTAGCAGGCCGTATAACGGCTTTGCCAAAGAGGCCAATAAAGGGATCGCCCTTAAATTTGCCTCACGGAATATTCACATCATCCCCTACGACATGCTGCCCTACGAAGAAGAAACGCTCGGAGATGGTAATAACATGTTCTGGGCCATGGGCAATATGCTTATGAAATGTGCCCATTTTGTCGCCGGACACCGCCAGCTTTACGGCGCATATATAACCAACTTTTCCTGCGGCCCGGATTCCTTTGTGGTAACATATTTCAGGGATATTATGAAGGATAAGCCAAGCCTTACCCTGGAGCTGGACAGCCATACCGCCAACGCCGGTATCGAGACCAGAATCGAGGCATTTCTTGATATTGTCAGCTCCCACAGGAATCTGCACAAAACTCCAAAACCTCCCCGTAAAAAACCGCCCTTTACCGCTGCAGAAATTATTTTTACGGATAAGACAAGCTTTATGATCACCACAGGGGGCGAAAGGGTGGTCCTTACCGATGAACGGGTCCGACTGCTCTTGCCGTCCATGGGACAGTTCACCACTGCACTGCTTGCAAAGGCTTTTAACAGGGTGGGTATCCGGGCAGACGTTATCGAACCCGCAAACGAAGAGATTTTGAAAATCGGCAAGGCCTATTCAAGCTGTAAAGAATGCCTGCCCCTACAGACCACCATCGGCTCCATACTCAACTACCTGGAAAAGGACAGGCCAGAAGACGAGTTGACCATCTATTTTATGCCGAGTGCACCGGGCCCCTGTCGTTTTGGCCAATATAACGTTTTTACAAAACGTTTGATCACAGATATGCAAATCAGTGACGTTGCCGTCTTTTCTCCACATTCAAAAAACTGCTACGGCGGACTCGGTCCCAACTACTATATTACCGCCTGGCGAGCCATAGTAATCGGTGATATTTTTGATGAAATGTGGGCCACTATCCTGACGGCTGCCGCTAACCAGGAATCGGCACTGGCCACCCTACACATATGTTATGAAAAAATCCTGAACTGCATTGATCAAAGCTGGAAAATTCTCAGCACACAGCTAAAAAAATGCGCCGGGCAACTCGGCCGCATCGATCTTATAAAACCATTCGATCAAATCCCAAAAATTTCCCTGGTGGGGGAAATATATGTCCGCCATGACCCGATCTCCCTGCAACAGCTGGTTGAGAGAATGGCCCGACGGGGATTTATTGTCCGCACCGCCCAGACCAGTGAATGGATGAAATACCTGGACTGGCTGATAAAAAACAAAATATTAGGCAAGAGATCATTTTCATTCTGGTTCGGACATATGACAAAAGAAAGAGCCGATTATAAAATAAGACAGTTACTGGCACCATCCAACCTTTTTTATAACGGTGATATGCGCGTTGATCATATTATAAATTCCGGCAAAAAATTCATCTCCACCCATCTGCAAAGTGAGGCCATCCTCACGGTGGGAGCCGCTTTTCATGATATATTAAATCCGGCCTGCGGCGTTATTTCCATCGGACCGTTCGGATGTATGCCCACCCGTGTCGCCGAGGCAGTCCTGAATGAAAAGTTTAATGCCGGAGAAAAAAGGGCACTGCTCAACGGACGTGATATCCCCGGACTTTCTAAAAGCGACTCCAGGAAATTCCCCTTTTTAGCAATTGAAACCGACGGCAACCCCTTTCCCCAGATTATTGAAGCCAGGCTTGAGGCCTTTTGCCTGCAAGCGTTGAGGGTTCACCAACTAATGGCCAAACAGAAACAATGATATTGCAAACAACATTGATCATATGCGGAGATGACTATCATAAATTTTCAACCGACCACTCCCTGCTCGGGCTTACCATAGGACAACGACTCTTTTACTCTCTGCGGGCAGGCGGCATCACAAATATTGCCTTTATCGGGCCGGGTAAACGTCCCCGTGTAGAAAGGGGTGGTCTAAAAACCATGGACGTCGAAGAACTGCGCTCGACCGGAGAAAATTTTATTGCGGTTCCCAGCGACCTCGTTTTTAACCCCGTCCTGCTCTCAAATCCGGATGCAATCCCGAAAAATTATCCCATACGATATTTCAACTGCGGTGAATGGAACAAGGTTGCGGATCTGTCAGACGGATGGCCAAATGGATGGCAAAACGGTACGGATCGTAACTTTGCCATTCGGGTTATCGACCGAGAATCCGCCATCCTGGCGGAACGGGCCCTGCTCCGCTCACTTGGCAAGAGGGCGGATGGTGTAATATCAAGAAATATCAACCGTAAAATATCAACAACCATCTCACGACATCTGGCCCCCTATCCAATCCGACCAAACCATATTACAACAGCGGTCTTCTTGATAGGCATTATCTCGGGACCATTGGCCTGGCAGGGCACCTACAGCGGCTTTGCAGGCGGTGCTTTTTGCTACTGGCTCTCCGCAGTTCTCGATGGTTGCGACGGTGAGATATCGCGGTTGAAATACCAGGGATCAGCCCTTGGGGCCTGGCTTGACACCATCGTCGACGACCTGGTCTGCCTTTCATATGTAACGGGCATGTATATGGCGCTTGCCCGCAACGCAGAAAGCTCTTTCTGGTCCTGGTGCGGCGGCTTTGCCCTTATTTTCTACCTGATAACCCTTTTACCCCGCTACTATATAATGGCATATCGCTTGGGTTCGGGGGATTACCAGAAAATAGCCGAAAAATTGCGCTCCACAAAGGATGCAAAGCTTTCAAAATTCATACAAGGGTGCAGAGACGTGATTTTTCGCTGCGATTTTCTGCCATTTTATGCCATGAGCACAGCATTTATAGGTTTTGTACCGGCGTTCGCCCTCCCTTTTGCCGTCGGCACCATTATAACGGCCATCGATACCATGGTAACGTTATTTACCTATAGCCCGACACCTGGGAACAGGTAAAGATATTTTCATTGTTAAATTAATATATTAACCGCAAGGCAAGGGGTGATTACAGCCACTGTTATCTTGGCAACTGTTTTCCCTCGTGTTCAGCGCCCCTCACAGCAAAATCGGCTCAACCGTTGCAGGCGGCCCGCCACGCCTCTTCTATGCGATCGAGCAGATAGAGGGCAAGCTGTTCATCATTGTCGTACATATCAAAACAGTAGCCGTCACTCCCAGCCAGACCACCGGGGATCACCTCTCCACGCTCCTGCGGATCGGATATCATATCGCCATAAAAACAGATCGACAGCCACCTCTCACCGGGGTCGTCATCAATCACATCCACAATCGCAAACAGCTTCCTCTCCGATTGCCTGGAATGTTTCGGGCGCAGGGAATAGCTTACACCCGGCCTGGCTACAAAATCCAATGTTACTCCGTCCATATCCAGGAGCGTTTGGTAAATTTTTTGAAACCAGTTGCGAATTCCAAGGTCCCCCTGCCGCCACTCTTTGATAAAACTTTCGACTTCACCCTGTACTGCCATAGCCTTCCTCCTTAAAGATTCATCGGGTATCCCTATTTACCAATTAGACTCTTTTAAATTCAGCCGCCAGGTAAGCGTAATAGCTAACACCGGAAATGACCGGTAAGCCGTATAAGTGCCTTGTTGCTGTTATGAACCCGTTAAGTTGAACATTACCTTTATTTTCTTGTTTTTCTTTACAGGTTTTATGGAGTAAGGCACTAAATCTTACGAAACTTATGCTCCTGTGGTATAAAAATAAAATACTTTGCTAAAATGGTAAACTTTTTTTAAGTGCGACCTGGACGTATACCCCTCGCAACCGACAGATTAACAGAATCTGCCAATTATTAAAATCCTCCGACGGATCACAGGCACGGAATAATTAATGCAACTGATTACCGCCCCCTCCAAGACCCAGCAGTTCAATAACCGTAGCCATCGGCTGTACACCATCCCGCTCCTGCTCGACAAGACCCAACAACTGGTGGATAAACTCTCACTCCTATCAAGGGATAAACTATCCAGTCTGCTGAAAACAAGTGAAAAACTTACCATATCGGCATATAGACAGTTACACGACTTTCAACAACCGTTCACGACGGACAACGCACACCAGGCTCTTTTCACGTTCCGGGGTGATAATTACAGGGAAATCCAGGCTGGAGAATATTCCGACGCCGAACTTGAACACGCCCAGCAACACCTGCGCATCCTCTCGGGGCTGTACGGAATTTTAAGGCCGCTTGATCTCATCCAGCCGTATCGACTGGAAATGGGCTGCAAACCTGTTTTGCATAATAGCGCTAACCTCTACGCATTCTGGAGTCGTGATATAACCGGGATAATCAACCGCTCACTGGCCGCAAGCGACGATAAAACTCTTATCAATCTAGCCTCCATGGAATATTCCAAGGTGATCGACAGGAAATTATTAGAGGGTAGAATAGTCAATATAATCTTTCGACAACTCCATAAAGGGCAATATAAAACCATCCCCATTCACGCCAAAAGG
>CAZQOD010000146.1:0-7274 GCA_964594945.1 uncultured Desulfopila sp. | reverse complement strand
GAGTCTCAATACCCAGGCCAAAATCCTCCGTATCCTCCAGGAGCAAAAGTTTGAACGGGTCGGAGGCAACAAGACCATCCAGGTTAACGTGCGGGTGCTGGCGGCCACTAACAAAAATCTAGAAGAAGAGATAGAGGCTGGAAATTTTCGGGCGGATCTATTCTGGCGCCTCAACGTGGTACCCATCCAGCTGCCACCCCTTAGGGAAAGGTTGGAAGATATACCTTTGCTGGTTGATTCTCTTATGGAAACACTTATTCAAAAGGGCCTTAAGAAAAAAGATTTTTCCCAGGATGCCTATCAAGAGATGATGACACACCACTGGCCGGGTAATGTGAGGGAATTACGTAATTTCATCGAAAGAATTGCCATTATGTGCCAGGAAGAAACTATCACGGCAAACCAAATCCGTATATTTCTAGGCCCCCGTCGGGGTGAAGGTCAAAATGCGGCGGAAAATTTTATCACACCTTTTTTGGCCGCCAATTATAAAACGGCAAAAAAATTATTTGAAAAAGAGTATTTACAACAAAAATTACGTGATAACGGTAATAATATTTCCAAAACAGCCGAACAGGTTGGTCTGGAACGCAGTCACCTCCATAAAAAGCTTAAGTCATTTGCGCTAATTCAATAATTTTTCTTACCAGAGGAGTTACCATGATGTTCCCCGAATATAGACCCAGACGTTTGCGAAAAAACCACGCCCTCCGCTCCCTTATCCGAGAAACCCACCTGTTTGCCAATCAGCTCATATATCCCATATTTATCGTACCGGGCAGGAATAGGCGACAGGAAATAACCTCCATGCCCGGTGTTTTTCACCTCAGTATCGATCAACTGGCCCATGAGGGCAGGGAGTGTCTGCAACTGGGTATCAATTCCGTAATCCTCTTCGGCCTGCCCGAAAAAAAAGATGGTATGGGCTCGGGAGCCCACGCCAAAAACGGTATTATCCAAACCGCAGTCAAAGAGCTTAAAAATAAAGTACCGGAACTACTCGTTACCACCGATGTCTGCCTATGTGAATACACTGATCACGGCCACTGTGGTTGTATAATAAATAACGATGTGGACAACGATGCCACTTTGGAAATTTTAGCAAAAACGGCCCTCTCCCACGTTCAGGCTGGTGCTGATATGGTGGCTCCCTCGGATATGATGGACGGCAGGGTCGCCGAGATTCGCGGGATTCTCGACGAAAATAATTTTGATTCGATTCCAATCATGTCATATGCGGTGAAGTATGCATCCGCTTTTTATGGCCCTTTCCGAGAAGCCGCCGATTGTAAACCACAATTTGGCGACAGAAGAAGCTACCAGATGGATCCGGCCAACAGTCGAGAAGCACTGCGTGAAACAACCCTTGATGTTGAAGAAGGCGCGGATATTATCATGGTGAAACCGGCCGTGGCCTATCTCGATATTATCAGCAGGATCAAAGAAGAATTCGACCTGCCGGTTGCCGCCTACCATGTAAGCGGTGAATACGCGATGATCAAGGCGGCGGCGGCAAAGGGATGGATCGACGAAAAAAGAGTTATGGAAGAGACCCTGCTTTCAATAAAGCGGGCCGGAGCAGAAATTATAATTACCTATTTTGCCAAAGATATGGCACGGATACTACAAGAACGCCGATAAAGGCAACGTACGCGCGCGCGGTCAAGGATCATCATTATCAACTGACCTTGACCGCTCTCCCTGCCTACTCCACCATCGCCAGCATATACATGCAAGCAATGCTCCCGTGCAGTCGGCCACGACATCATAAAAGCTGACATCCCGACCCGGTACAAAGGACTGGTGGAACTCGTCACTTAATCCATAACACAGGCAGAAAACAACGGTAAACACACAAATACCAAAAGAGTGTCTAACTTTATGGTGTTTGGAAAACGGGTAGATCGTACTCCAGGCCAAAACCCAATAAATCCCGAAATGTGCTACCTTATCAAGCCCCGGAAAGTGAAAAAGTACCGAAGAAAACCGACCGCCACTTTGATGGGATAGCCAGAAGATGGTGACCATGACGACTAACATGGGTACCAATTTGATCTTATCCGGAACAAGCTCCGTTTGCCCCGTTACGAACACTTACTGTACCCACAATTATGACAAGTTTCACACCCTTCTTCAAAGATAAGATCACCGGAACACTCAGGACATACGGAAGCGAAACCATGCTGCGTTCCCGCCAGAAATGATTTAAAGAGTTTGCTTAACTGGGCCGGCAGATCCTGCATATGACCACTGGACCGATCAAGTTGTTTAATTATTTCATCCATGGGCACATTAAACCGCAAGGCCAGGGAAACAAGGCGACATGTTGTGGTCCACATTGTTGATTTATCTTTTAAATCAACCCTGTTATCAAAGGGGAATTTGGCGAAAACCTCCATCGGTTTTTCATTCTCGTCGAAACAGACAATAATATAGACTGACTTCTGATGCTGATCTTTTACCCGGTATCGTTTTGCATCCAGAGTATCAGGGAGATTTTTCTTAACAGGGGTACCGAATTCCGAAACAACAGCCGTCTGCTCTGTATCAGACCCATCCTTCATATTAAGAACCTGATGATCCCTCGAACCGTCTCGATAGACGGTGAGCCCTTTACAACCCAGTTTATATCCCAGGATATACGCCTTTTCCACCTCATCACGACCTGCACTGTTTGGCAGGTTAATGGTTTTTGATATGGAACTGTCGACTCCGTTTTGCTGCAGTTCCCCCTGCATTTTAATATGGTCTTCCGCCTCAATATCCTGGGCGGTTCTAAATATCTCCTGCCATTTGCCAGGGATCTCCTTATGTCCTATTACAGTGCCGGTATCGGCAACTTTGCTCATCAGTTCGTCTGAATAAAAGCCCTCCTCCCTGGCGATTTTCTCAAAAAGTTTATTGACCATGATCAACCTGTCATCATCCATCACATGTTTGACCATTACTATGGAAAAATAGGGCTCACAACCGGAAGCACAGTCGGCGATCATTGACACCGTCCCAGTGGGCTGAATGGAAGTGAGGGCGGCATTTCTACGGGGCGGGTACCTGTTTACTTTGGGATCATAGGCGGGAAAAGGTGTTTTCTCCGCACCAAGCTCAATGGATCTTTTTTCCGATTCCGCCCGAATGAAATTCATTATCTTACTGGATAAATTCCTCCCTTTTGCACTGCCATAGGGAATTTCCAACTTAATAAGCAAATCATGCAAGCCCATTATTCCAAGACCGATTTTTCTGGTTTTCAGTGTCATCTCCTTAATTTCCGGAATGGGGAACCGGTTGCAGTCAATAACATTATCAAGAAACACCGTGGCGGTACGAATAATCTTCCGTAGACGATCATAATCAACATCGCTATCTTTATAAAACCTGGCCAAATTAATTGAACCCAGGTTACAGCTTTCATAGGGCAAAAGCCACTGTTCTCCGCAGGGGTTAGTCGCTTCAAAATCGCCGAGCTGAGGGGTCATATTAGCTTTATTTGCAGAATCTATAAATAACACGCCGGGTTCACCATTATGCCAGGCTAAATCAACTATCTTTTCAAAAACCATTTTGGCGCTTAGGGAGCCAACCACCTCTCCCGTCGACGGCTCGATCAAATCAAAGTCAGAGTCAGATGCCAAGGCCGACATAAAAACATCGGTTACAGCAACGCTGAAATTGAAATTATTAAATTTTTCCTGATCCTCCTTAGCTGTAATAAAATCCATGATGTCCGGATGATCAATTCTAAGGACGCCCATATTGGCCCCCCGTCTCTTTCCCCCCTGCTTAATGGTTTCCGTTGCCGCATCAAAGACCGCAGCAAACGAGAGAGGCCCGGATGCGACACCCTGGGTTGAACGTACGGACGCGTTTCGTGAACGCAGACGGGAGAAAGAATAACCGGTTCCCCCTCCTGTTTTATGAACAAGTGCTCCATTGCGAATAGCGGTGAATATTCCATCCATTGAATCTTCAACCGGCAGAACAAAACAGGCGGATAACTGACCAAGGCCGGTTCCCGCATTCATCAGGCACGGAGAATTGGGCAAAAAATCCAGGTGATAAATCATATTAAAAAAATCATCCTGCAATTGTTTATAGTTACTGCGTTCCATATCAATTGCAGCCACCGCTAAAGCTACTCTCCGGGCAAGACTCTCCCAGGTCTCTTTAATATTGCCATCCGTATCCTTTAAATAATAACGCCTGGCCAGAACGGTTTCAGCGGTTGTAGTCAACACCTGCTTGGTTAAATCCGGAGTCATGCAAATCCCTCTTTCGATGAAAATATTAATTAAAACCCAATGTTGTTAATTAAATAACAAAATAACGCGTAAAATCCTGTTCCCAACCTGGCCGGGGGTGTCTGCAGTCAAATCCCCATGGACAAGTTTACAGCGTCCCCCGCTCAGGGCAGGAACAGGACTCAAACTTTAAGTTAGTGTCTGTCCATAAATGGCCACTTCCCCCTAACTCTTCGTTGCTTTCAAAATTTAATCCTCCGATAAAGCGAGGTACGAGATATCGCATATATGCCTGTGGTTAAATTTATCAAGCGCTTTAGTGCAAAATTGCTCATCTACGGACAGACACAAGTTAATGACATTAAATTAAAAGCTACGTAAATTTAAATTATGCGCGCAAAATTCGGCAACACACAGTTGTCGTCTTCGCGGCTATCAAGCGATACCACGCTGTCCACATGCAGTGACATAGAAGATATTATTTGCGATTAATTTGAAACCTAGATTTCGCACACAGAATATGAAAAAGATAATTTACACCGTCAAATCAACATATTACTTATCGATCACAAAAAAATGACCTCTACAAATTCCATGACCAGTTTTTCTTATATTCTGCACCCTGCGGGATCGACAAATCCAGGGGATAGCGAAGACTCCTAAATCGTCAATTACAAAATTTAGATGAAAGTATACACAGTTCAACCAATCAGGGATAAACACTCCTTTTGTGACATAAAAAGCGGCAAACATATTTCAGGTTATATACACTACATTTATGGTATACTCAAGAGCATTCTACAACATATAGTACTACTATATACAAATTTCATCTCAAAAACCAGGGGATCCGAAACAATTATTTCTATTTTATTTTTTTTTGATTACACTCAAATCATGGAGAGATAAAACAAAGTCATTAATTTAAAATCTGAATACTGCAATCTCCGGCAAACATGGCAACTACAAGGTTAACGACCAATAAAAAAAGGCGGGAGAAACATCCTCCCACCCTGACAAAAAAACAAACCGGCGACCATCGTCACCGATCATATAACTTTTCACATTCCCCCAGACCGTCTTCTCTGGAACTAATTTTTTTAAAAAAAATTCTCTGCAACACCAGATACGCCAAGAGTTTTATGCCGACATCCTGGATTTTGCCCCTTCCAGTAAACGTTCCGTCTCGACAACAGCCCTGGTATGTTTACCGGCGGCAATCTTACCCGCACCATCGAACACTTCAACGTCAAAACAAAATAGTTTACCCTCCTTACCGCGAAAAGTAGACACTGCGCGCACCTCCTCACCAACCGGTGTCGGAGCAAAATGTTTCATGTCAATACCGACGCCAACGGAGAGTTCCCCAGCCTTTAGAAGCGGTTTCATAAGTCTTGCGGCGCAGATCTCAGTCAGGGCAATCATCCGCGATGTTGCAAACACCTCGGGGAATTCGTCCTCTGAACTAATTCCAACTTCACTGGCAAGATCTTCCTGCTGAACCATGTAGCTAAACTCACCTTTTGCACCATATTCCATATTCCCCTCCAGTCGTGGCTAAAAGCAATTGCATATTCTCGGCGCCAAAAAAAAGCGGCTAGGCCGGGCAAAGCCCAGACATAACCGCTCTTTAAAAGACCTGATAACCTCTAGAATCTAAAACGCAGACCCAGGCCGAATCGTCCAAATTCGTCAATTTCACTCAGTTCGTCAGCAGCAGAACGTACCTCGAAAAAAACCGAGGTATTAAAAGCATCCGGTTCTCCGAAAATACGGGCGCCGACAGCTGCAATAAGGTCGAGTTGACTGTCTTCGGCATCCAGATCACTATCACCATCGGTTATCCACGCACCGACACCAAGGTCAACAAAAAAACTGGAAACAGAAAATTCACCGAGGATATCGGCGAGAATCGCGGAGGTTCCGTCCAAGCCGTCCATATGCGCTGCTGCACCCACCATGGCCAAAACGGAAAACTGTTCTGAAAAAGGATACTCAAAACCAACCCGACCAAACAGATAATGGCCCGGATCAAACTGGTGCATATAGCCAACATCGGCCAAAAACCTCAATTTGCCAGGTGCCTCTTCTACAACCGGTGCAGCTTTTGCAACTTTTGGAGCTTCGGCCTTTGCTGGTTGGACCGGCGGAGCAGGAACCACTGCGGCGGGAGCATCACTTTGACCCATCAAGGCGATATTACCACAACCAAGCGGGACAACGAAGGTGTACAAACTCCCATCTTTTTCGATATTAAAACGAAAACCGGTAAACGGTTTTTCATTACCCCATGTCACATCCTTTACGACCCGAACAGAACCGGTTCCTTTTTTCTTGTAAAACATCCAGTCAAAATGTGATCCCTTCTGAAACTGAACAGTCTCAATCTCGGTGGTGCCGATCTGCTCCATAAACGGCTGATAAAGATCACTCCGTCCAGCTTTGGTAAAGCCGGCCTTAACCTCCGACGGCATACTCTTGACCATGGCCACCAGCTCCGCCGGAGAGGTTAAAGGTGGCTGATAAAAGGGACTCTGACCTATCCTCATCAAGGTTTGCGCACCACTGGCAACACCCGCAACACCCACCATAAGAAAAACAAAAAGTACCACCGTCCATACACTCGTACATTTCTTCAAAATAACTACCCCCCTGATATCATGATTGCTGAAAAAATACCGCTTCACCTTAATATTACACAACTAATCTTTTCGACCTAGTATTACACAACTCGTGTACGAACGCAACATAATTCATACGAATTTTACCCGTAAGATAATTGTAAGTGTTTAAATTAAGCCACTTTATTACCAATTCAAGCAACTCGCTGCAACTTAACATTTTTTTGATCATACACAAAATCCAAGCTGACATTTATGCAATTGGAAATGCGGCTCCTTTATCTTACATATTCCAAGAGCCACCGTTTTTAATAAAAATCTGCTGCAAATATCATCCACCATCATCCTCCACCGGCAAGGTTATAACAAAACGGGTAAAACCATCCACTCCGTTCTCCACTTTAATGGTGCCGTG
>CAZQOD010000145.1:0-7306 GCA_964594945.1 uncultured Desulfopila sp. | reverse complement strand
AGTATCTCCTTTTTTAACTCTTCGTAAAAACTAAGGTCAATATACACCTTTCTATCCGCCGGACAATAAAAAGGCCCCGTTGCGGCCTGGGCGTATCCACACGCCGATTCAACAGAACCGGTAAAAAGTACCATCTTCGGTTTTTTATAGGTTGAACCCATCTTCTGAAAAATAGTATCCCAGGTGTCTTCGGTATCCGCAAGGACGACGGAGACAAAATCGGCAAGTTTATCCCCCCCCGGCGCTGGTCGCGTAACCCCGCCACCCACCAACTGCCGATCAGCGGAGAGGTTCGAGTTTAAGATCATGGAAGGGTCAAGACCAAAATACATCCCCACCAGGGCCAGGATAATTATTCCAATCCCGCCGCCCTTGGCCTTCCTGCCGCTAAATCTGACATTCCGCCTATCTTCAACATTACTGCTTCTTCTGCCGCTTTTCCAACGCATGATTTTCCACCTTTACCTTAATTTTCTTAAATCAAGTTGCTATTTCATCTCGGCGATAAATCTGTTTGACGACTTAATAGCAGCACTCATTTTCCGCAGTAAAACGGAAATTTCACCCTTTAGGTTCTTAAACTCAGACTTCAGAGAACCCACCGCCTGTGCATTGAGATTATGTTTTAAAAACAGTACATTATCCTTAAAGAGCCTAAGTACGGGTCGCATACTGGCCTCAGCCTTGTGCATACTGATCAACATTTTTTTATAGTTTGCCCGGGTGGCCCTCAGCTGTCTCCTGCTTGTCCTGCGAAGTTTTTTACTCTGGTATTGCCCCAATTCTTCTTCCCATTCCTCAAAAAGGGCCTCGGCCACCGATTCAACCTTATCAATACGGTCGGAGACATCTTCCGCAGCATCCTCACTTTCTTCGTATTCTCTATTTAGCTTGGTATATGCCCTCTTTAAATCGGTTTCCTTTAATTTTATAAGGGCATCAAACTGTTCCAGGGCCGATTTGAACTGCTCCTGGGCAACGGCTTGAGAATCCCTGGCATTTTCAACGCGATCCACCATAATATCACGTTTATGTTTACCAAACTTTTCCATGGCGCTATAGTAGGTCTTGGAACAACCGGCTACCATCAGCATAAAAAAGACCAAAGTAAAAAGACAAAACAATTTTTTCATTTTTATTTCACAAACCATGTAACACCCCTCCCCTCTTCTGATTAAAAGGATTTACAAACTTACATGACACCCGCAATTAATATAGCCAAAAAACAAAAAATAACCTTTCGCACCCACCAGTATACCCACGAACAGGGCCAAACCACATCCTACGGCCAAGAAGCGGCGGAAAAACTGGGCGTCGACGCAAAACTGGTCTTTAAAACACTGGTCGTGCAACTCGACGGCACCAACCGCCTGGCAGTGGCCGTTACCCCGGTCTGCTCAATGCTGAACATGAAGTTGACAGCCAAAGCGGCCGGAGCCAAAAAGGCGACCATGGCCGATAAAAAAACAGTAGAGAAAACAACCGGCTACGTATTGGGCGGAGTCAGCCCCCTGGGACAAAAAAAGAGACTGACGACAATCATTGATATTTCGGCACACAAATTATCCACAATCTATGTCAGCGCAGGCCGCAGGGGTTTGGAAATAGAGCTACAACCTGCTGATCTTGCCGCCCTGACAAGCGCCACTTTTGCCGAAATCAGTAAAACAAATTAATATCCCTCCCAGACTGCATTGCGTTTATCAAAAAAGGCCTGGACACCTTCCTTGGCATCACGGGTGGTACATAGCCTGGCAAAAGCCTCGTTCATCATGTCGAATTTCCTGAAATAGTCCATATCCTCGGATGCATAGTAGGCCTTTTTAGCAATCTGTACCGCAATCGGACTTTTTTCGGCCAACTCTTCTGCCCATTGAAGGGCCTTGGTGTCCAGTTCATCCCTGGATACAACCCGGTTCAACAAGCCCATGTCCCTGGCCTCGGTGGCCTTAATCAAATCCCCATATAATAACAGCTCCAGCGCCTTTTTTCGGCCAACACACCTGGCCACGGGAATAATAGGCCCGACGCAGTTTAAACCGACATTAATTGCAGTGAGTCCCATTTTAACATTATCGGTGGCGATGGCCAGATCCGCCGAGGCGACCAAACCCATGCCGTTTGCAACGGCCGCCCCCTGAACCTGGGCGATAACAGGCTTTTTCATTTTAGCAATGGTGACCAGGGGCTGCTCCATATGTTCGATCCAGACCCGGTATTCCATGGCGGTTTTATCCGCCAGTTCCGTAACATCAATACCGGCGCAAAACACCCTGCCCTCGCCTTTAAGTAAAACCACCCTGACCAACGGATCGGCATCCATGGCCAGCAGGGCCCGAACCAATTCCTCCGCCAGTAAGCTGTTAAAGGTATTGAGCTGTTCCGGTCGATTCAGGGTAATAACACCGACAAATCGATCACATACTTCCGTAATAAGATGAGTGTACGACATATTTTCTCCCTGCTCAAATAAGACAAAAATCCGGTATATCCGGGCTGAAGGGTGCAAATATCACACCTTCTAAAATATTACTAACTAGTGTCTGTCCATGGATAAGCAATTTTACACTAAATCGGGGCGCTTGATAAATTTAACCACAGGCATATATGCGATATCTCAATGTCTCGTACCTCGCTTTATCGGAGGATTAAATTTTGAAAGCAACGAAGAGTTAGTAAAAAATGGTCATTTATAGACAGACACTAACTACAGTACAGAACATCGGGACATTAAATAGGCGGAGCAATAGTCACCAATATCCGCATATTCGTCTCGGCCCTCACCCCGTGGGGTTCCCGTATCTGAGAAATAAGAATATCTCCCGGCTTTGCCGCTATTTCCGCTGCCCCCTCCCCCAGGAAAAAACCATTGCCCTCAAGAACCTGGATTGACAAATCTCCATCCAGATCATGGGAATGCACGGGAAAAGTAACGCCTGCTTCAAGGTTAAAATTAATAATCTTAAAAAAAGATGAATCCTCAACGAGGAAAAATCTCTTCATCGCCCCCGGCGTATATTCATTCGTGTCTTCCAGTTTTAACACTTTCATAATTGCTCCCTGTAAAAAGTATCTTTTCCATCATTTTCTTGTTGTGAAGAAGCTTCAGCAACCCCCGAGTGGGGACCCCGTCCACGCCAAGCCCTGCCGCCAACTGCAGGTCACGTATCGCCTTCCTGGTTCCACTGCCAATATAACCGTCTATCTCTCCTTTATAAAAACCGTATTGTTGCAGATATCTTTGTAACTCAATCTTCTCCTTTACCGCCAGGGAACCGGGGGGCCGCGGCCAAGGCTGCACCAAACCGCCGACAGAGACCAGTTGGTCGGACAGCAGACCGACGGCCAGGGCATAAGAATCCGCGTTGTTATATCTCTTCAACACAAAAAAATTTTTCAGCATAATAAAGGCAGGCCCCCTGGAACCAGCGAAAATTTTCAAGACTCCTTTATCCCCAAGATGCAAAAATCCTCGCCCCGCAGGCCGCTTAAACCCCATGGCCGACCACTGCTCAAGGGTCCGGGTCTGATCTTTATATCTTTCTCCCCCCACCGGAAGAATAACTTCATATCCCCACGTTTTTCCCGGTCTCCAACCGTTACTATGCAATAAATTTGCAGCCGTTGCCAGGGCATCGGCCACCGAGTTCCATATATCACATCGTCCGTCTCCATCCATATCCACACCGTAGGCTAGGTAACTTGTGGGAATAAACTGTGTGTGGCCCATGGCCCCCGCCCAAGAACCAAGCAATTGGAAGCGTTCGACATCGCCACTCTCCAGTATTTTCAAAGACGCCACAAGCTGGGTGCGGGCGAATTTACCCCTCCTGACATCACCGTAACCCAACGTGGCCAGGGCACGGGGCACGTAGTGTAGTTTTCCCGGTCTATTTAAAATAGCCCCAAAATTTGATTCCATGGACCATATTGCTAGGAGTATAGACGATCTGACCCTAAACCGCTTTTCCACATCAGCTAAAATTGCCGAATATTGCTCGCCTTTTTCCTTCCCTTTCCCTATGGAGAGCGCATTGACCCGCGCATCGATATAATCCCAGATCTTCGTTGTAAATTCAGGCTGGTATGCAGCTTTTTCCAAAACGAGTTCATCCGGCTCATCCACCCCGGCAAAGGCCGCGGTATAGGTTGCCGGACTTATACCTTCCTCTGCCGCAGTAGTGTAAAAATTCGCTATCCACCGCTTAAAACCGCTTTCTGCCGACGCCGTGACCACGACGGTTACCGACAATATGACGGACAGGATTAAAAAAAACGTGTATATATGGTAATGTTTTCTCTTCACAATCACCCCTTATGCCTGGTGGCTGGTGTTTTAAAAACCAACTTTTATAAATTTTCGGTTCTGGTCTTTATCGGCAAATTATCCCGATATGCAATTTTAACACTCCTGGTCCTCCGGGGAAAAGGTACCCTTCTTCTATGAAACGGCGCATCCTTCATTCACTCTACCAATCTTTTCACCTCTGGTCTGCCGACTATACAATCGCCTGCAAAAAAGGCTGCAGCGCCTGTTGTACGCAAAATGTTACTATTACCGCCCTGGAGGGGGAAGAAATACTCGAGTACATCCAGGAACAGAACATGTCTAAATGGCTGGCCGAAAAACTCAACTTGCCACCAGCCCATACACCAGCCCAACTGACCAACAACGATTTCGCCTGTGCCTGCCTGCAAGGAAAAGAGGTTGAATACCGACACGACCACAGTACAGCCCCCTGCCCCTTTCTTGAAGACGATCTCTGCAAAATTTACCAGGTTCGCCCCTTTGCCTGCAGGTTATTTATCTCAACCACCCCCTGCAGCACAACCAGACCGGCCCGAATGATTGACGCCTATGTTGAAGCATCGACAACATTAAACCAACTCATTGAACACCTGGGTCAAAAAGGGATATGGGGCAATATGCTCGACGTCTTACCCGCCCTTTGCAAAACAAAATTCAAAGATATTGGTATGCTACTAAAAACCAGATCAAACGAGCAAGCATTTTCCAGATGTCGTACCGCAAGACCGTTACCCGGTTTTCTTCTAAGCGAAGAAGAGGGGCCAAAGGTAGTTGAACTGTTAGATACCATCTTCAATACCACAATCAATAATAAACGGATTGAAGATTTTCTCAATAATAGATAGACGACAGTAACCATCCTCCCCACGAACCCTTCGATTGCGAAATTCAGGCATAAGGCACACCATCCGCCATATCAACCCATCGTCTTCACACCATATCTATGGAACCAGGATCTTGCAATCGGTAAGTTCAGGACCTGCATCTACCCACTCCCAAAAATCGATATAAACAACATTGACGTAAAAATAATAGTTCAAGCTGTTGATATTGAAACCGATTCAATATAGCTGCCGATCACCAAAAATAAAAAAAGACTTTACAAACTACTATATTTAGTGTGATATATTTCACACAACCACTGTATATGGTATACACATCCGGTGCATCTTAATGTGGGATGCGGTAAGAGGGAACCCGAGTGAAAAACCGGGACTGTCCCGCAGCGGTAATTGGGAACGACCGCCATTATTTAAGCACTGGGGCTTAATACCCTGGGAAGCGATGGTCAGTAGGTAATTTGCCGGGGTAACACCCCGTAATTATTACGCCCGTAAGTCCGAAAACCTGCCGGATAAAAAAGTCAAAATCGTTGTCCCTGGGAAGGCAACATATCCTTCGAGGAGAGGAAACCCCATGTCCCAATCAACTACTGTGGTGGAAACAGACCACATATCACCGGTTAAATTACAATATATTAAAAAAAGAAATCAAGCTGTTATTCCCTTTAAAGCTGGGAAGATCACCGCCGCCATTCTAAAAGCGGGTAAAGTAACCGGTGAATTCAGCAGTCCCGAGGCACACCGTCTGACTATCCGGGTGTTGAGCCTTGCCCAGACCGTTATAGAACATAAAACTCCTAATGTTGAAGAAATACAGGATCTGGTTGAAGAGGTCCTGCTGGCCTCTCCCTATAAAAAAAGCGCCAAAGCCTTTATTCTCTACCGGGAACAACATGCCCGTATTCGTGAAATAACGGCAAAAGCTGATATGCAACTGGTCGATAACTACCTCGATCGTCTCGACTGGCAGGTGGAGGAAAATTCCAATATGGGCTATTCCCTCCAGGGCTTAAACAACTATATTGCCAGTGAGGTAAGCAGAACATATTGGCTAAACTCCATCTACCCCCTGGAGGTTCGTCAGGCCCACGAGACCGGAGATCTGCATATTCACGACCTGGGTCAACTGTCGGTCTACTGCGTAGGCTGGGATCTGCAGGACCTGTTACGCAGGGGGTTCTGCGGAGTGCGCGGCAAAGCCGCCTCCAAACCGGCCAGACATTTTCGCGTGGCCCTGGGACAGATAGTCAACTTTTTTTATACCCTCCAGGGAGAAGCTGCCGGTGCCCAGGCCTTCGCCAGTTTTGACACCTTGCTGGCACCGTTTATTTATTACGACAAACTAAGTTACAGGGAAGTTAAACAGGCCATCCAGGAATTTATTTTCAACCTTAATGTCCCGACCAGGGTCGGTTTCCAGACACCGTTCACCAACCTGACCATGGATCTACAGCCACCTGCGATACTGGCCGAGCAGGGGGTTGTTATCGGAGGAGAAATACAGCCTAAAACCTACGGAATGTTTCAAAAGGAGATGACCTTTATCAACCAGGCCTTCCTGGAAGTAATGGCCGAGGGTGACGCCCAGTCAAGGGTATTCACCTTTCCCATTCCCACCTATAATATAGGCACCGACTTTAACTGGGACAACAACGAACTTGATCGCCTGTGGGAGGTTACCGCCCGTTACGGCATTCCCTACTTTGCCAACTTTGTCAACTCCGATCTTTCACCGGACGACGCCAGGTCCATGTGTTGCAGACTACGCCTTGATACCCGTGAACTGGCAAAACGCGGCGGCGGACTCTTTGGGGCAAATCCCCTGACCGGTTCCATCGGGGTTATAACCATCAATCTTGGTGCAATCGGTGTCCAGGCGGAAAATGAAAGCGACTTTCTGTCGCGCCTTGACAAGATGATGGAAATTGCCAAGACCAGCCTTGAGGTTAAGCGCAAGATACTCGAACAGTATACGGAAAAAGGCCTTTATCCATACACCCGCTTCTACCTGCGTCAGATCAAAAAACGTTTTAACTGTTTCTGGAAAAACCATTTTTCCACCATCGGTATTATCGGTGCCAACGAGGCGGCACAAAACCTGCTTGGTTGTAATATAGGTACGGATGCAGGTCTGACCTTTGCAGAACGGCTTATG
>CAZQOD010000144.1:0-7307 GCA_964594945.1 uncultured Desulfopila sp. | reverse complement strand
TTACAAACTTGATAAACGGTAAGTTTATCCGCTTGCATTCACCGGTAAGAATATCATTAACTACCTGTATTCCATTATTTTGCAGGTATCGTCCCCCGCCACCCTGAACAAACGGATTGGGATCTTTCATACCGATCACAACCCTGCTTATCCCAGATTTAATTATCGCCTCGGTGCAGGGCGGGGTTTTGCCGCTATGGTTACACGGCTCTAAAGTAACATACATCGTTGCCCCGACAAGGGACTCCCCCGCATTATTAATTGCATTAATTTCAGCGTGATTTGTACCGACTTTTTTATGGTAACCGGAACCTATAACGGTACCGTTTTTCACAATAACAGCACCAACAACAGGATTGGGTGAAGTGCGTCCCAACCCCTTTGCAGCCTCCTTTAAGGCCAACGCCATAAACTTTTCATCCAAGCTGTAATTCATCACTACCCTTGGCATCTAAAAGAGTTTTTAATTCATGCATAAATTCATTTACATCCTTAAACTGCCTGTAAACCGAAGCAAAACGCACATAGGCGACTTCATCCAAATGGGGCAACCCCTCCATAACCCATTCACCCACGACCTCGGATGGTATTTCCTTGGCCCCGTAATCCTGAAGTTTATGTTCAATTTCATCGGCAAATTCATCAATTTTATCGCGACTGACATCCCGCTTTTCACACGCTTTTTCCAAACCTGATATTAACTTATGCCTGTCCCAAGGCTCTCGTCTGCCGTCCTTTTTCTCCAGCACGGGCAACATGACTTCCAATCGTTCATAAGTAGTGAAGCGCTGATCACATGCAAGACATTCTCTTCTCCTTCTGGTAATAGTAGCATCTTTATTAAGACGTGAATCGATAACCTTATTGTCAAGATGTTCACAGTATGGACACTTCATCTAACACCTCCTGAAAATTTATTCCCGTCAGCACCCGTCCAAAAACAGCTGCTGTCTGCGATGTCACGACACTTAAAACAAAATACCACCACTCCTAAAAGCAGTAAAGCCGATTTTGCTCGGCAAAATCGGCTTTACTGCTATACGACACCATTAATATCGAACTATACCGGGTAAACACTATCTGAACTTATCAATCCGAACCTGGTGTCTACCTCCGGCAAACTCGGTCTTCATCCAGGTATCAACAATATCCATAGCAAGTTCCTTATCCAGAACGCGGGCACCCAGGCAGAGCACATTGGCATCATTATGCTCCCTGCTCATTTCAGCGGTGTAGAGGTTATGACAATTTGCCGCCCTGATACCAGGATTACGATTAGCGGCAATACTCATACCGATACCGGTTCCACAAATAAGGATACCCCTCCGACAATCTCCCCCGACTATAAGATTCACAACCTTTTCGGCATAGTCCGGATAATCAACAGAATCAAGAGAAAAACAGCCGACATCAACCACTGCACAGCCCATTCGCTGTAGCCGTTCCTTTACAGCCTCTTTCAGGGGAAAACCACCATGGTCCGAACCAACAACAATATTTTCTTTTTTATCCATGGATAATCAACTGTTGATTCTTTTCATGGCGATAACGGCATTGGTGCCGCCAAAACCGAAAGAGTTGGAAAGTGCAGCTCTAATCTTCATTTTTCTGGAAACTTTAGGGACATAATCCAAATCACACTCCGGGCTCGCCTCCTCAAGATTTATAGTGGGCGGCACTATCTGATCCTTAACGGCCAGGGCGGTGAATATTGCTTCAATGCCACCGGCGGCGCCCAGCATGTGCCCCGTCATTGATTTTGTCGAACTAACAGCCAGCCTTTTTGCATGGTCGGCAAATACAGTTTTAATAGCACTGGTTTCACATTTATCATTTAACGGAGTGGACGTACCATGGGCATTGATATAATCAATATCGAAGGGTTCAAATTCAGCGTCAGCTATCGCCATTTTCATGGCCCTTGCCGCTCCTTCACCGTCTTCAGGCGGAGCCGCAATATGATAGGCATCACTGCTCAGGCCGTAGCCACATATTTCTGCATATATTTCAGCGCCCCTGGCAACTGCATGCTTATACTCCTCAACAATGAGAATGCCGGATCCTTCAGACATCACAAAACCATCCCGATCCTTGTCAAAAGGCCGCGAGGCCCGTTGCGGAGCATCGTTTCTAGTAGATAAAGCTTTCATGGAAGAAAACCCGGCCACTCCAAGGGGACAGATGACCGCCTCCGCTCCACCACTTACCACCATATCACATAGACCGTACTTAATATGCCTATAGGCCTCGCCAACGGCGTGGGTGCCGGCCGAACAGGCCGTGGTCAGAGTAAGATTCGGTCCCTTCGTCTTCAAATCCATGGAAATATGCCCGGACGGCATATTAGGAATAACCATGGGAATAAAAAAGGGCGTAACTCTCTTTGGCCCCCTTTCGAGGGAAATTTTATGGTATTTTTCAATGGTCGGCAATCCTCCCATTCCACAACCGGTGATAACACCTACCCTTTCACAGTTATCATCGGTTACTTGGAATCCACTGTCTTCCATGGCCATACGGGCCGCCACCAGACCATATTGCACAAAGAGGTCAAGATGTTTTGCGACCTTCTTTTCAAAATAATCATCTGAAGAAAATCCTTTGACCTCAGCTGCAATCTTTACCATGAAATCGCTGGTATCAAAGCGAGTTATCGAATCAATCCCACTGACGCCGGAACAGATATTCCGCCAACTCTTTTCAACACCAATCCCCACAGGTGTTACTAAACCTACACCGGTAACCACTACCCTTCGTTTCACAATAGCTGCTCCTTTTTAACTCAATGCGTATTTAACGCAATGCTAACGGGGGGTAAGTAAAAACGCTTCATCAACAATGATATACAATCTCACGGTGGCCGTTATCCCGATAAAAGTAGCTCCAATCGGGATAAAAGATCTAGCTTTGTTTCTTTACATAATCAATTGCATCCTGCACAGTGCTTATTCCTTCGGCATCCTCATCGGGAATTTCAAGGTCAAAACCCTCTTCCATGGCCATGATCAGCTCAACCAGGTCAAGAGAATCGGCGCCAAGATCATCAACAAAAGAGGCCTCAGCAACCACCTTTTCTTTATCAACACTCAACTGCTCAACTATTATATCAATCATTTTCTGTTCAATTGCCATCAGAACTCTCCCTTATTTAAAAATTATACGCGGCCTTTTACTCTCGCCACAAAGAAAATACAAACTATTCGCTACAAACCATCCAGGAAAACAACAGACCCTAAAAATGGGGGGGGTATTCTCTCCTGAAAACCTTATCACAACTTCCCGGTCCCAACCAGCATCAACTGCAACCATTGGCCGTTCCCGGTAAAAATTACATATACATACCGCCGTTTATATGAAGGGTCTGACCCGTTACATACCGACCGGACTCACCGGCAAAATAGGCAACCGCATTGGCAACATCATCCACCTGACCAAAAACACCAAGGGCAATCTCTTCTTTTATTTTTTGCTGCACTTCCTCGGCAAGCAGACCTGTCATATCCGTTTCAATATAACCGGGGGCAACACAATTAACCGTTATATTACGGGAAGCATATTCCCGTGCCATCGCCTTGGTCAGACCGTTCAATCCCGCCTTCGCCGCCGAATAATTCACCTGTCCGGCGTTACCTGCATAGCCCGAGACGGAAGAAATATTAATAATCCGTCCCCATTTATTTTTCATCATGGTTCGGGAAACGGCCTTGGCACAAGAAAAAGCGCCCTTCAAATTTGTATCAACCACATCATCCCAGTCTGATTCTTTCATTCTGGCCATCAAACCATCACGGGTAATCCCGGCGTTATTTACAAGAATATGCACGGATCCCGCCTCACCGACGATCTTTTTAATCCCAGCCTGAACCGCAGCCATGTCGACCACATCGAAACCTATGATCTCAGCCCTGCCGCCAACATCTACTATTTCCTTCAGCGTCTGTTGCGCCGCATCACTACGACTGACATAGTTAATATAGACCAGGCAACCCATTGAGGCCAGTTTTCGACAAATCCCCCTGCCGATCCCCCTGCTGCCACCCGTTACAATCGCAACTTTCCCTTGCAAATCCATGCCTATCGGCGCTCCTCAATCTTCCTTATCAGTTTAGGAATGACTTCGAATAGATTACCGACTATACCATAATCCGCAACATCAAAAATCGTCGCGTTCTCATCCCTGTTAATGGCAACAATTGTTTCGGCTGACTGCATTCCGGCGACATGTTGCACGGCCCCTGAAATACCACATGCAATGTAGAGTTGGGGGGCAACCGTCTTGCCGGTTTGCCCAACCTGGTGGGGATATGGAATCCAACCAGCATCAACAACCGCTCTTGATGCCGAAACCTTCGCCCCCATAACATCCGCAAGCTCTCTTAATAACTCGAAACCTTTTTCGCTCTCAAGTCCCCTTCCCCCGGAAACGAGGATATCCGCCTCCTGGATATTGACCTGGGACGCCTCAGAAACAACAGAATCCATCAGAATAACATTACTCTGCAGATCATCACCAACCTCAACATTTACCACATCACCCGCGTGGGACGAATCAAAGGGCAACTCTTTCATTACCTTGGGCCGCACAGTCGCCATCTGGGGCCTCGACGCTTCACAGACGATGGTGGCCATGATATTCCCCCCAAAGGCGGGGCGAGTTTGCAGCAGAGCACCGTCTTCTTCACGTATTTCAAGCCTGGTACAGTCCGCTGTGAGTCCGGCATTGAGCAATGTCGCAACAGCAGGAATAAATGACCTGCCGATAGCGGTGGCACCAGCCAGGACAATTTCCGGTTTATACCGGCGAATAAGCCCGGTCAACACCCCGCAGTAACAATCATCACGGAACCCCTTTAGCTCTTCGTGATCGGCCAGATAGACCTGATCCGCACCATAACCGATTAACTTCTGGGCGGTATCACCTGTACCATAACCTAGTAACACGGCACTAAGCTTAACACTCCGTTTATCGGCGAGTTCCCTGCCGATACCGAGCAGTTCCAGGGATACCTGCGCCAACTCTCCAAGCCTGTATTCGCAAAATACCCAGACACCTGACCAATTTTCAATATCATCCTGGGATCTGCGCTCTTCAATTTCAAGGGACAGTGCCTCGACCTCACAACTCTCAACGCAACTACCGCACAGGGTACAGCCATCCCCGACAATCGCCAAACCGTCTTCAACTTTTATTGCCCCAAAAGGGCAGCTCTCTTCGCAAATTCCACATCCGGTGCAAAGCTCTTCATTAACCTTCAACATATCAAGAATTCTCCACCTCTTTACAAATATGGAATTAATTTTTCAACAAGTTGATCCACCTGTTCATCCAGACTACCAGTCAAAACAGCCCGCTCACCTCTTGGTGGCGGCGGAAACACGTTAACAACCTGGGTTGGTGACCCCGGAAGGCCTACACACCTCGGATCCGCACCAATATCCTGACTGCTCCACATGACAATTTCAACCTTTTTCGCCTTCATCTTCCCCTTGAGCGACGGCACCCTGGGTTCGTTGATATTTTTCACAACGGTGAGCAGGGCCGGGTAATTCACCCCCAGTATGTCATAGCCGTCATCCATCATACGTTCGACAACAAGCCCATCGGACGTCGCTTCACGAATCTTCTGTACACAAGTCAAGTAAGGGACAGCAAGACGGGTGGCCAGTCCGGGACCAACCTGGGCGGTATCTCCATCTATCGCCTGTTTACCACAGATAATAAGATCAAAATCACCTATTTTCTTCACCGCATGCTCAAGTGTATAGGAGGTAGCCCAGGTATCGGCCCCGGCAAAGGCACGGTCAGAAACCAATATCGCGCTGTCGGCCCCGCAACTAATGGCCTGACGCAAAACATCTTCCGCCTGGGGAGGGCCCATCGTCAACACTATGACTTCGCCACCCAACTCTTCTTTTAGACGAACCGCCTCTTCAAGAGCATGCTGATCGTAGGGGTTCATTATCGACTCTACACCCTCCCGCGAGAGGGTATTGGTTTCAGGGTCAAGACGTACGTCCTTTGCGTCTGGAACCTGTTTTACGCATACGATGATTTTCATTCAACAACCTGTATCTAACTGGTTATAAACCATATAAAAACTATTTATTAACAAACAAAGCCGTAAAAACCTACAAATACTCTTTATTCAGTTCCTGACCAATTACGTTGCGCTGTATCTGGTTGGTACCTTCGTAAATCTGTAGAATTTTTGCGTCTCTCATCATCTTTTCCACCGGATATTCGCACATATAACCATAGCCACCCATTACCTGTACCGCATCGGTGGTAACCTTCATGGCCACGTCGGTGGCATATGCCTTACACATGGCCGAGGCCTTAGACATTTTTTTCGGGTGTTCCTGGATATGTTTTGCAGAACAGTAAACAAGCGCACGTGCGGACTCTATACCCATGGCCATATCGGCCAGCATATGCTGAACCGCCTGGAAGCCAATGATGGGCTTACCGAATTGATTTCTCTGTTTGGCGTATCGGACCGCCTCATCCAACGCACCCTGGGCCAACCCCACGCCAAGCGATGCGATACCGGGTCGCGACAAATCCAAAGTCTTCATAACGGTGATAAACCCGGTGCCTTTTCGACCAATTAGTCGATCTTTGGGAATTCGGCAATCTTTTAAGATAAGTTCCGTTGTCGAAGACGCACGAATACCCATCTTCTTTTCCTTAATACCGTAAGAAAAGCCGGGATCCCCATCTTCAACGACAAAGAGCGACGCCCCCCGGGCACCGCGGCTGCGGTCGGTAATTGCCACGATGGAATAAATTTGTGCTTCACCACCATTTGTTATCCACTGTTTCGTACCGTTTAACACCCACTCATCACCATCCAATACGGCTGTGGTCTGTATCCCCGAAGCATCCGAACCCGCATTCGCCTCCGTTAGGCCAAATGCCCCAAATCTTTTTCCCGCCGCCACATCCGGCAGATACTTTCGCTTCATCTCGTCGGATCCGGCAATAATAATGGGGTAAACTCCGAGAAAATTCGCAGCAAAGGCGGTACCGACACCAATGCAACCACGGCCAAACTGCTCAAGTGTTAAAACTATATCAAAACAACCACCACCAAACCCACCATACTCCTCCGGGATCGGTACTCCAAAAAGATCCGCCCTGGCCATCTCGTTGAGAATTTGCCTTGGAAACTCGTGCTTTTCATCCAGCTCAGCACGTTGTGGTATAATTCGTTCATCAGTGATCTGTTTGGCAATATCTACGATCATCTGTTGTTCTTCAGATAAAAAATAATCCATTCTCATTTCTCCTGTTTACCACTTAATCA
>CAZQOD010000143.1:0-7554 GCA_964594945.1 uncultured Desulfopila sp. | reverse complement strand
GTATTATGAATGCACTACTTCTTATTGGTTGGGTTGCGGTAATCGTTGTTTCCTATAAACTGGCTATAGTAATCTTGGCTAAGACTGATAATCTGTAACCCGTCTCAAACTTTCAGAACCAGAGGGATTCTCCCGGTATTTTTTGCCGGGTGGAATCCCTTTATTTTTTTATCCCGCCGGTGTCCAGTGCCTCCTTGATCGCCTTCCCCAGGGTTGTGGAGGTATAGGGTTTATGGAGAAAATGTGAAGCACCCATGTGCAGCACTTTTATAACATCCTCGTTTTCCGCAAAACCGCTGGCGATAATGGCCCGTTGCCCGGGGCGGACGGCGATGATTTTTTCGAAGGTTTCAAGGCCGGAGATATCGGGTTCCATGATCATATCAAGGACAATAAGGTCGATGTGGTTATGTCGTGCGTATTCGACTGCCTCCGTGCCCGAATGCATGGTTATGACACGGTAGTTTAGCTTTAAGAGCATGGCTTCGGCCAGGTTCAGGAGGAGTTCTTCGTCGTCCACCACCATGATTAGTTCCTGATTGCCGCGTAAACTTTCATGGGGCGGAGGGATCGGGTCGCCGGGTAGCTCTTTTGTTGTTGTTGGGAAAAAAAGTGTGAATATTGTGCCACTGTCACATGATTTTACAAGGATTCTTCCCCGGTGATCCCTCACCGTATTCCAGACCACGGTGAGACCCAGGCCCGTACCGCTGTGGCCAAATTTTTTACGGCTGTAAAAGGGTTCAAAAATGTGGCTTAGGTCTTCTTTTGTCATGCCTTGGCCACTGTCCTTGATACGAATGGTGGTGTAGTTTCCTTTTTTGATTATTTGATCTCCGTATTTTGTGTCCTGGCCGATGTGACGATTTTCAGTACTTATTTCTATGGTACCAGGGCCGGTAATGGCTTCGGAGCTGTTGGTAATAAGGTTCATTAAACATTTTTTGATATGGGATATTGAACAACATATATTGTCAAGATCTTCGTCCAGGTTAAGCCGGAAAGAGATATTTGGATATCTGGTCTGTAATTTTTTAAACTCAAGGCTGTCCAGGTACTGGTGCAGGATTGTATTGAGATTGGCAACGGTATTGAGGTTGGTTGATGTACGGGCGATGGCCAGCAGGTCCGCCACAACTTCAGCCGCTCGTTTTCCGGATGTTTTAATGTTTTTCAGGGGCTGACGCAGGGGAGAATTTTCCGGTAAGTTCATTAACAACAGATCGGGGTAGCCGACAACTCCGGCCAGGATATTGTTGAGATCGTGGGCAACACCACCTGCCATCAGGCCGATGGCCTCCATTTTCTGGGCACGGTGCAGTTCCGTTTCAAGTCTGAGTTGTTCTTTCTGGGCCTTTTTTCTGGCCCGTATTTCACGTTTTAATTGGATAATGGCCCGTTCTCTTTTTTCACTTTCGAGATGTGCCTTTTCCATCATGAGCTGCAGTCTAATTAATGCTCGATTATAGCCATCCTGGGCCTGGGAATGCATTTGACTGTTATATTTCATGTCGGCAATGGCAACGGCATTTTTTTGAATTTCTTGGTGGGCGCGTTCAAGAATATTCAGAGTACAGTCGGCAAACTGTTGCAGGAGGTGGAGTTGTTCGCCGGGGAGAGTCAGGTGCCAGAGTTGTGTGGTGAGTTCTTTATGATTAAATGATGGACCAACTGTAATAATCAACCCTTGGACACGCTCACGAAAACCGCTTAAAAGGGTAAAGGCATCCGATAATTCGTCAACAAAGAGGGCAATATGGCCGGTCAGCAACTCTCGTTTTGACGGTGTGGTGAAAATAAAACCTGGGGGAGGGCTGTCAACCAGGGAAAAATAGGCGGTCATGACTCTTTTTCTCCAAAGACCACGAGGACATATGTCATATTATGAAAAAGTGGAGGAGAATATTCGGGCCCGGTCTTTAAAGGGCTGATTTCCCCAAGTGACGGGAATCCGGCAATGGCTTTTGGGCAATTAGCGGTCGATGCAAGGGCCGAGACTTCGATACTGTTTTTATTACCGAGTAACTGTTTCCGCCCGGCACAGCTGATGATAATTGCAGCGGCGGGTTGGAACGACAGGCGGTTGAGGTCGGCGGCCACCGTCTCTACCTCTGCAATAATATTGTCGGAATTGGTGAGACATAACTGGATATGTTCACCCTGGGCAATGGAACCGAACAGCTGGATATCACTGTTGTGTTCAGGTTTTTTAGACAATAATAAGGAGCGGTGCTGTATGAGATGGGGATTGTGAGGATTTATGACATTAGCGGTGATTGTACCGGTATCCATATATTCCAGGGGTTTTCCCATGGCGTTTTCAACAAATTGCATGGCGGGAAGATCATTGATGGTCTGGATTGTTGTCGAGTGGCATTTGCTGATGGTACCCATCAAACCATCGGGATTGAGGTTGTGAACGGTGAAGATTTCAAAAGGGAACAAGCCGTTTGCTGCCAGCATGACAATACTGTCTGTAACCACTTCTCTGTTGATATAGACGAAACTCTGTTTTAGATCAAAGTTATCACTGGCCATGCCGCCCACCACGGGTGTCCCGTCGGCAGAGGAGACCCCCCGCATTATCTCGGAAGCATCGGTACGAAAATCGCTAAAGAGAAAGATCATTTCGCTGTCAGGACATGCCTGGTTAAGGCGTTTAATACAGCGCCTGGCCGCAACAAACGGTTTTTGTCCAATATTGCTTTCTTGCTCCAGGTGCCAGTGGACACTACCCCGGCTGTTGACAGCCAGGGCGGAAGCGCCGACATTGGCGGCAATATTACGCTCATAAAAACCGTCGCCGGAACAACCTATGATAATCAGTTCGTCGGAATCAATAACGTCATAAATAGCCTCGGTGAGTTCCTGTGAGCCACCGTAATGGATTGAAGAAAACAGGAAGATAATTTCCGGATCAATACCCTGCAGGTTTTCGGCTATTTTAATACCGGCCCGGTATGGATCCATATCCTGCGAGAAAGTCGATTTACTGTACATGATAAATCCAGGTTAGAGGCTGTTGTTTGTGAGATCAATGTAAATTCCGCGGGTGATCTGGTGGATTCTGACCGGCTCCTGGCGGCTACGTCCGTAAATTTTTATGCGACTCTCTATTTTCCAAGATTAACCATCCATTGTCAACAGCATATAGGTTAAATATTAAAGTGGTGTTCCGACATTGGTCGGGTTTACGGTGTCCCTCAGACAAGGTTGGAACATGGTTTGTAAAGATGTGTCGGGTGGGGATCAGGGGAAATGAAAAACTATGAAAGAGGGGATGGAAAAAGGCGAATAAGAAATAAATACCAGAGAAATTGCAGGGATAAAAATGCATAGAGTCCGGCTATAACATCATCCATCATAATGCCTATGCCACCGTGGATATGTTGATCAAACCAGGAGACGGGAAAAGGTTTTACAATATCAAAAATACGAAACAGTATAAAACCAAGACACCAGGCGAGGGGGTGTTGTGGAACGAGTGCCAGGGTTATAAACATACCGAGAATTTCATCGATCACGATGCAACCCGCATCTGCACGGTTGAGGATTTTTTCGGCGGAGCCGGAGATAAAAAAACCAAAAATAAAAACGACAAACAAAATTATCAGGTATGTTGCCAGGGGTAAATCCTTAATCAGCAACCAGGGTAAAAAGGCGGCAAGGGACCCCATGGTACCGGGCGCCTTGCCAATTTTCCCCACGTAAAATCCGGTGGCGAAGGCCATTATTACCCTATTCATTATTCTCCTCCACCCTGGAGTTACGCACCACATTATACACCTCTTGCAGGGGTATGCGGTGGCGGTTGGCGATTAAATGACATTCTTCATACTCCGGATATATAACGGTTTTGCTCGGGGTGCGCACTTTTTTTGCATAGATTTGTCCCCATGGTGTATTCACCCGGATCTTTTTTCTGGCCAGTGCCCAGCGTTGTTCTTTTCTGAACCGTAAGCCGATGGCGGTCGTTTCCGCCAGGATGGTTTCCTTGAGGGTGTGTGCCGCCGCCGCCGAACATACGACCTGCAGGGTAAAACCAGGTCGGCCTTTTTTCATATGCACGGGGGTGAGAGTGACGTCCAGTGCGCCGCGTTCGAAGAGCAGCTCGTAGAGATGGGGAAAGGTTTCAGGGCTGCAGTCATCGAGGTTTGTTTCGATAATATCCACCTGTAGCTGTTCGGTAATATGGATTGGTTTGCCGATTATTAACCGCAGGAAATTTGGTTGATCGTTATCAAGAATATGGGAGCCGGCACCATACCCGGTGGCGGTGATGGTTATCGGCGGCATGGGCCCGAAATCATCGGCCAGGGCGGCGACAAGGGCTGCCCCGGTCGGGGTAATCAGTTCCTGGCGGATATTGAGACCATAAGTGGGGATACCCCTGAGGAGTTCACATACCGCCGGAGCCGGTATCGGCAGGAGGCCGTGGGCGCATTTTATAAAACCGTGTCCGGTTGGCAGGGAAGAGCAGACCAGCTGGTCTATGCCCAGTTGCCGTAAACCGACAATGGTGCCCACCACGTCGATTATGGTGTCCAGGGCGCCGATTTCGTGGAAATGGACGTCATTTATATCAATACCGTGAACTTTTGCCTCCGCCGCAGCCAGCAGCTGAAAAACTGCAGCGGCCTCTTCTATCACCTGCGGGTCCAGTTCACTATTATTAAGGATATTAAGGATGGTGGGTAGGGTGCGTATTTTCCGGCTGGATGTGCAGTTTACGGTGAGTTTGAGAGCGCTGATAGATTGGTCGGTTTTTTCCTTGACAACGATATGGTATCCGTCGATATGAAGTTTTTCAAGCTCCCGATGCAGCACTGATCGTTTAAAGCCCGCATGGATAAGTGCGCCCAGGAACATATTGCCGCTGATGCCGGAAAAACAGTCGGCATAACATATTGTGGTGTGGTGTGGTCTATCCATTTTCGTTGGCTTATATGAAAGTGCTTTCACTCTTGAGTCGCTTTCATTGTTCGTTGTGGCTGTGGTCTGGTAATTTGGTCCAGCCATGCTGGTTACTGTCCAAGGAGCGTGCCAACCGGTGGTGGCTGGCCGCAGACAAATGCTTCGACCGCCATGCGTCGTTTCCCCTCGGGCTGAACTTCTCTTATCAGGATGCAGTTGTCGGCGCAACCGATCAGCAGACCACGTTTATCCACCCGGAGTATCGTACCCGGCGGACTGTTATTTTTCTGGTGAAATACTTCGGGCCGAAAAAGGCGCATTCGTATCCCATCGGCGTAACAGAAGGCGGATGGCCAGGGATCAAGGCCGCGAATCAGAGCTTCTATTTTTACCGCATCTTGGTGCCAGTCGATTAATCCGTCTGATTTTTTAAGCATGGGAGCGGTTGTGGCCAGGCTATGGTCCTGGGGTTGGGGGGCGAGTGTTCCCTCTTTTATTCCTTTAAGGGCTTTGAGCAATGTCTCGCTGCCCAGGAATGCAAGTTTTTTGAAAAGGGTACCGGCGGTTTCATCCGGATCGACGGAAATTTTAGCTTTCAATAACATATCACCGGTATCCATTCCCTCATCCATTTGAATAATGGTGGTACCCGCCTCTTTATCTCCATTGATGATTGCCCACTGGATAGGGGCGGCCCCGCGGTGACGTGGCAATAATGAGCCGTGTACGTTGATGCAACCCAGGGGCGCAAGCTCCAGAATCGACTTTGGGAGTATTCTTCCATATGCTGTAACGACTATAATATCAGGGTGATAACTGAGGAGGCCGTTGTTGAATTCTTCGGTTTTTATATCCGTAGGTTGCAAAACAGGGATATCTGCGTTCTGGGCGAGCGTTTTAACGGGGGGAGGGGTTACCTTCTTTCCCCGTCCTTTTGCTCGGTCCGGTTGGGTGACAATCGCCACCACCTCATCGGGACCATTGATAAGAGGCCGGAGAGTTGTGGCGGCAAAATCTGGTGTCCCCATAAAAATAATGCGAAGCGGTCGAATTGACATGGTGCCTCCTATTTCTGGGCCAGCCTCTTTTGTACTTTTTTCTTATATAAATTACGTTTTAATGAGCTGAGATGATCGAGAAAAAGAATACCGTTGAGGTGGTCAATTTCGTGTTGCAAAATCACTGCAAATCTATTTTCTGCCGATATTTCATGCGGTTGTCCTTTCATATCTTGAAATTTAACAGAGATCCGCTGGTATCGTTTTACATTGGCGGTTAGTTCCGGGACACTCAGGCAACCCTCTTCGTCCAGTTGACTGCCCTCGTGGTAAAAAATTTCGGGGTTAACCAGGGCCATGTGTTTTTTTTCTTCTCCGTTGTCTCCGGTGGTATCAACTACGATCAACTGGACAGATCGGCCTATTTGCGGTGCCGCAAGTCCCACCCCAGGTGCATCGTACATGGTGTCGATCATATCCCCGACAAGCTTGTCCAGGGTTTGGTCAAAGAGGGTGATTTTTTTTGTAGGTTTACGTAAGACAGGTTCGGGAAACTGATATATTTTTAATATACTCATGATAATAAATCTTTTAAAAATGAACAGTTATCACTAAGAAGACGGTAAAAATATCGGGACATCAACCATAGTTTATTGTTGAATAAAGGCCCTTGTTCCTCGCGAAACAACCTACCATAGCAATTATTTTTATGCCATGCTTTGTAAACGCCATATAAATTCACCGTGATTATTTTTGTCGTCAACCGATGGAAAATACCGTCTAACCTTTGAAATCACTTGACTTCACTACGAAAGTGATGTGTCATGTAGGGGTATTTTTCCAGTGTTGGCGTTTAATCCGTTGAAAATGAGTCCATTACTATTATTTATGTTTATGAATACTCTGTGTCTGTTTGTCGGTTATCTGGTGGGGGCGGTTCCCTTTGGCCTCGTTATTGGGAAAATGGCCGGTTTGGATGTGCGAACCGAGGGCAGTCGCAATATCGGCGCAACCAATGTCAGCAGGCTGCTTGGTAAAAAACTGGGTATTCTAACCCTTGTCTGTGATTGTCTAAAGGGTTTTTTGCCCATGTACTTGGTCTCAATTATTGTACCAGATAACGACAATAAGGAGCTGATAGTTGCACTGACCGGATTTATGGCGGTTCTTGGTCATATGTTTCCGGTTTATTTGCGCTTTCGGGGGGGGAAAGGGGTGGCAACCGGTTTGGGCGTCTTTTTGTATCTTTCTCCTCCAGCAATCCTTATAAGTTTATTAGTTTTTATTGCTGCCGTTTTTTTCTCAGGTTTTGTTTCTGTGGGTTCTCTGCTGGCTTCCGGTCTGGTCCCCCTATGGCTTTGGCTCCTGGGTGGTTCCACTGTTACCGTTGCGGTCGCGATCCTTGTTGCCCTTCTTATATGGTTGAAACACCACGCAAATATAGTCAGACTTATCCATGGTAAAGAGAAGAGCTGGAGAAAACAGCCACCTTCCTAAAAGATCATTGAGAGTATTTAGACGTCTTGGTGAAGAGGTTTAAAGTAGCTTAACTTGGGTTTGGCATAAATATTTCAGGATGTTAAATATTGTCTGTCCATAAATGGCCATTTTCCCCTAACTCTTCGTTGCTTTCAAAATTTAA
>CAZQOD010000142.1:0-7654 GCA_964594945.1 uncultured Desulfopila sp. | reverse complement strand
GATTTACCGGCCCCGTTTGGTCCCAGGTAGCCAAACAGTTCGCCGAGGGTAAGGGATAGGTCTATCCCTTTCAAGGCATCAAGCGGCCCGTATTTTTTCCAGAGGTTACTGATAGTTATTGAGCCGTTCATGATTTTGCCGTCATTTGTTGTTTACGGTATTGTTGGACGTTATCGGGAATATCCATCAGTGGCTGTCGTCTAATCCGATGGGGCAGGGCGAGTTCGGCCGCTGTGCGAATATCTTCTGATTGTACGATATCGCGTCCGTTGTAGGCGGCAATGGTCTTGGCCGTTTTCAGAATGATGATATCGCCCCTGTGGCCGTCAACGCCTACTTCGAGACAACTTTTGGCAATTTCCGTGAGGAGATCCCTGGGGACTTCAAGCTGGTCGTAGAGTTTTTTGGCAGCCACTATCCGTGCGGTTATTTTTTTTGATTCATCGGAGTATTGGGAGATAAAGCGGTCGGGATCCGCTTCAAAGGCTATCCGTCGTTCCATTATTTTCACCCGCTCTTCAATGGAGACGATGCCGCTGATATTAACACAGAGTCCGAACCGGTCCAGAAGCTGGGGCCGTAACTCGCCTTCTTCCGGGTTCATGGTACCCACCAGGGTGAAACGGGCCGGGTGGGAAAAACTGATGCCCTCCCGTTCAATGGTATTGACACCCATGGCTGCGGAATCGAGTAGGACATCAACCACATGGTCGTCGAGTAGGTTGACTTCGTCCACGTAGAGTATTCCCCGGTGGGCTTGGGCAAGAAGGCCGGGTTCCACCCGTTTTTCCCCCTTTTTTAGGGCGTGTTCCAGATCAAGGGTGCCCACCACCCTGTCCTCGGTGGCCCCCACCGGCAATTCCACCACACGAACCCTGCGCTCATATACGCCGATATTTTTGTACTGCTCCGGTTCCAGGCTCAGTGAGGAGCAGACGGCAATATGATCATCGTATTCCTTTTTGGGATCGAGCTGAAATTTGCTGTTTTCAATGATCTTGATCATGGGAAGAATATGGGCCAGAGCCCTAACCGCCGTGGATTTGGCGGTGCCTTTTTCTCCCCTGATCAATACCCCGGAGAGGGTGGGGGTAATAATGTTCAGGATAAGGGCCAGTTTCATTTTTTCCTGCCCTACTATTGCTGCAAAAGGATAATGTTGTTCCAATTTCATTGTTGCTCCCGTACTATGTTTACAAGCTCCTTGGCCTGCAAATCGTTGGTTTTAAAATATTCAGCGCCCAGAATGAAGGCAAGTTTTCCGGCCAGACCGAAGGTGACCAGTCCCTCATCCTCAGTATCGACAATTATGTATTTAGCCCTTTCCTCTAGGGCCATGGCGGATGCCAGTCGCACCATTTCCGGTACCGGTTTTTCATCACCGAGGCTGACATTTGTCTTGCCGTCGGTGACGATGATGATAATGGGTCTGCCCGTCGGTTCCCGACTCAGATAGTTGCGGATGAACTCAGTGCTTTTTACCAGGGCGGCGGAGAGGGGAGTCCTTCCCCCCACCGGCATTTCTGCCAGGAGTTTACCGGCCCGTTCCACCGAATTGGTTATGGGTAAATTGACCAGGGCTTCATTTCTGCGAAATGAGATCATACCCACCTTATCCCGTTTTTGATAGGCATCAAGGAGGAGTGACATAATGGCGCTCTTGGATGCGGTCATACGGCCCCTGGCCCCCATTGACCCCGAAGCATCGACGACAAAAAGGAGGAGATTACCCACCCTTCTTTCCCTTATTTTTACACGAATATCTGAGGCTTTCAGCTGGATGGCGAGGGTATTGGCGGCGGCCGTCTTCCGATCCTGCTGGAACGGGGCCGCAGCCCGGATTGTTGCGTCCAGAGCAATGTCGATTTGCCAGCCGTTTTTATTGCGGTTGGCGGTCCTGACGTATCGGCCCATTTTCTGTGAGACCCTGCTGCGGGACCTGCGCCCGGAACCCCTGCGGGGAACGCGGTCTTTCCTGCTGCTTATTGTTTTGACCTTAAACGGTTCACCTATTGGGAAGATCTGATTATCGTCGTCTGGACTGTGCTCTTCCTTTCCCTTGCCGTTACCACCTGCATTGTGGTGTTGTTGATCCCGCGGCGGTTCGCTCCTTGGCCCCTGTGCCGCCTGCTGTTCGTCGATGTGGGGCTGTGGAGACTCCTCCGTCTGCTTGTTTTCAGAATCATCTCCTTGGGGGTTGTCGGCCCTATCTTCATTGTCCACCGCTTCTGTTGGCGGCGGAGGCGCTGGTTCGTTGTCCCTTATTCTGTGTATCAGTACCATGGGGGCGATGCGCCTTATATGGTTATGGTTGACCTGTTCCATATCTTCAAAAGCGGCCAGGGTTCTGGCACCCTGCTCCATTACCAGGTCGGCGCGGTGTCCGGCGACGTGGTTGCAGGCACAGAGTTCGGCGATAAATATGCGCATATGGGGGGCCAGTCGTACGGAGGATAGACGTTTTCGGGCGTGGACGATGCGTTGGCGCAGGTGATCGTTGTCAGCTTCGTAGCGTTTGTTAAAAGCGTGCGGGTCTTGATCAAAAGATTCACGCCGCAGCAGGAGTTCGACGCGTTGTTCAATATCTTCACAACCCTTTACTTCAATACAAAGTCCAAAACGGTCAAGGAGTTGGGGACGCAAATCGCCTTCCTCCGGATTCATGGTGCCGACGGGGATGAACCGCGCAGCGTGGCGGTAGCTGATACCCTCCCGTTCCACTATATTTTTGCCGGAACCAGCCGCGTCGAGAATAAGATCCACTATATGGTCGTCAAGCAGGTTAACTTCGTCCACGTAGAGTATCGAACGATGGGCCCGGGCCAGTAGTCCCGGTTGCAGTACTGCCTTGCCTTTTTGAATGGCCTGGGAAAAGTCGATTCCGCCGATCACCATGTCTTCGGTGGCCCCGAGGGGCAGTTCAACGAGGCTGATCCGGCGTGTGCTGCTTGCAATATTTGCTACTTGCCGACAGTTATCACAAAAATCTTCTGGTCTTGTCGGGTCACAAGAAAAACGGCAGCCGGTCACCACCTCAATTTCGGGGAGAAGGGCGGTGAGTCCGCGCACGGCTGTCGATTTGGCCGTGCCTTTTTCGCCGCGGATGAGAACACCGCCGATGGCCGGATTGATAATATTTAACAGCAGGGCGAGTTGTAATTGTTCCTGGCCTATTATTGCGGTGAAGGGATAGATTGCCATGGGTTGAACGGGCCTTTTTGCACTGTGTTATTCTTGTCTGCTTTAATCAATGACACCAGTTAAAATTTATAATTAATACCGATAAACCATGCGCGTGGCGCACCCCTGAGTCCGTCTGCGTAGTTATATTCTTTGTCGAACAGGTTGCTTAATTGTGCAAAGAGGCTGAATTTGTCAAAATTATATTCAGCCTTGCAGTCGGTCAAGGTATAGGCGGCTACGGATTTACTGTTGTCTTTATTGCGATATACCTTGGAGGTGGCTCGAAATATAACCATAGTCGACAGCCTGTCGGTGATAAGGTAACCGGCGGTAACTCTCCACCTGTGTTCGGGTTTGGCCGGGAGAAAGCGGCCGCTGTTCACGTCCCGGGCCTTAAGATGGGTGTAACTGCTTTTAAAATTTATGGTGGGGGACGGTCTCCAGATCAGGGTGAGATCCTGGCCGATGTAATTTACCCTGCCAAAATTCTGGTACTGACCGATACCCTCGTCATTGGTGATATAAGTTATACGGTTACTGATCTGGTTGTAAAATATCCGTATATCACCGCTGACCGCAGCGGAAATTTTCGGGGTGAAGGAGAGGCTGAAGTTATCGGCGGTTTCCATATTAAGGGCGGGGTTGGGGATGGTGGAACTGGTTTCGTTATAACGCTGGTAAAAACCGGGTGTATTGCTGGTTCTGCCGTAGGCCAGGGTGGCACGCCATTGTCTGTTTTTCCAGGTTGTTTTTATCTCCGGGTTGACATTGTTGTCAAAGGTGGAATTAATATTGGCCCGCAGCCCGAGGCTGAAGGCAAACGGGTTGCCGTCCACGCTGTAAGCCTCCACACCGTAAAGTGAGATCGAGCTCTCTTCCTGGTTGTGAAAACCGGTACCGTCGGCCCGGCTGAAGGAAAATGCGCCACCGTAATTAAGGGTGAAAGCGGCACCGGTCTGCAGGGAGCTGTTCAACTCCTGGCCTAGGTTGCTGATGCGGATGGATTTGTCCAGTTTTCGGCTGATATCCCGATTATGGCGTCGGCCTTGGTTATAGTAAGTCTTAGAGCTGACACCATGGATTTCAGCCTGTACGGTATAGGTGGCCATCCAGCTTTTCCGCCTGGAAAATGGGGTGGGGCGAGCGGGTAGACCGGACAGGCCACGTTCGTCGTGCAGATAATCCGCGGAGAGGGTGATATTGTTCTGGTTATTAAAGAGATAAGCGATATTTGCTCCGGTTCGCCGGCGGTGTTTATCGTTGTTGATTATATAGCCGTCCGTGCGTTCATAACCCCCGCTCAGGTGGGTTGTCCACGGACCGGAGGTCGACTGGATATTGCCGCCACCGTTGAATAGATCGGTGGAACCGACATATGTTTTGATATTCCCTGAAAAATTACGACCGCCTTTGCTGGTGATAAGAATTACGCCGCCGCTGGCGTCCTGACCGTACCTGACCCCGCCTTTTCCAGATAAAATTTCTATCTGTTTAATCCGGTCGGGGCTGATCATATCCCATTTTACCCCACCGTGGTTTGAGGTGGGGTCGTTGAGGGGGCGGCCATCCACGAAGACCTTGACCCTGTAGTTACCATGGATATTGACCGATGTCCTTCCCGCCGAAACTCCTGGGATGGTGTTGAGGATATCGGCCATGGTGTGGGCCATTATTGCCTCGATATCCTCTTCTGTTATGATAATGGTATCAGCGTTGATCGCCATGGCCGGTTGTATATGGTGTAGGGCGGATGAGACGAGGAGGAGCAGCAATATATGTTGCAGATGCGGTTTTCTCTTCTGTTTCATTCTGTTCCTCCGGCGGATGCGGTATATGACTCTATCCGCACAAAAATACGGTCCGGGTTAGAATTTATAACTGATACCGACGGCAAATGTTGTGCCGGCCGCCGGGAAGTAATAATTTTTCGAACCGCTCCTGTAGGCGTAGCCGTCGTAATCTTCATTGAAAACGTTATCAACCGCCACATATGCCTCAAACTTCTCATGGACCAGGCGCAGTTTTGTGTTAACGAGTTTATAGCTGTCGTACTGCTCCGTATTGGCCTTGTCCATTTCATATTCGCTCTGGGCGAACAGGTTTAAATGGTAGAGAATCTTAAACGAATTAGTTTGAAAAAGCCTGAAGTCAAGGTTAATGTTTATTATATTAAAAGGTACCTTGGTCAATCGTTTGCCGTCCACATCGACGATTTTTTTCTGGGAAACCTTGTAGAGCAGGGTGTCTGAATACCTAGCGTCGGTATAGGTATAGGCAAGCCGGTATTCAAACCACTCAAACGGAGTACCGGAGACACCGAGTTCAAAACCCTTCAGGGTGGCTTCACTTATATTCTGTTTGCCCATGTATGTTCCGTCGTCGGCATAGGCGGTATCGAGCATATCGTCGATGGTAATATAAAAGATGGTGGCATCCAGGTTCAGCCACGGTCCATAACCGTAGCGAGAACCGGCCTCATATTGGGTAAATGTTTCCGGCTTTAAGGTGTAGGAATACTTGGCGGAAGGGGCGCCGCTTGCGTAGTAGTCGTAGATATTCGGTGCCCGGTATGCCCTGCTGTAGCCTCCGTAAATGTTGAGATTTTCCAGGGGTAGATAGTTTACGCTGAAGCGCGGATTCCATTCATTGAAGTCCGGATTTGTGTCGTATGGATATTTGCCGCCTCGGCTGAAGTCATAGTCGGCGTTATTGTCAAAGGCAAAATAATCCCAACGGAGTCCAGCTGTGAAAAAGAGATTGTCCAGCAGTTTGAACTCGTCCTGAACGAAGATACCGAGTTCCTGGCGGGTAAAATCGCCGGATTTTTTAGGGTCATGCCGGGTGTATGGGCTGCCGGGCTTCTTTCCGGCAGCCCTGGTTGTCAGTAAATCGTTACCATCGTGGTCGTAGTCAAAACCTATGGAAAAGGTGTTTTTCCGTTTTGCGATCGGTCGCTTATACGAAAAAATGAAACGGGTGCCGAAAATATCTTCGTTGAGCAGCTCCCGGTAGGGCGTTTTTGTGGCCCTTTTGTAATTTTCATAGGTTTTGTCGCGGTTTTTGTAGTAGAAGGTGGTGTGGAGATCGTAGCTGTCTTTGTTTACCTCAAGGTTGATACCGCTGATGACATCGGTGGTTTCGGTATCGCTGTAATCGCTGGCCTGTTTCGGATTTTTCCTGCGTTCTCTTTGGTTGAGTTTTTTGGCAAGTTGTCTTTCGCCGTCCATTATATTGAGGTAGAGGGCGAGCCTGGTGTCGTCGTTTACATAGTAGCCAACTTCTCCGTTGAGGTAGTTGTTGTCAATGGAGGTGTCGTCCCTATAGCCGTCCTGGATTCGTTTTTTAATATTGACGTTATAGTCAAAATTCTCCACACCGCCGTAGGTCAGAGCCGAATATCTCTGGTCATTGTTGGAACCGGCGGAGATATCGATGGAGCCGGCCAGGGGTTTGTCGCCCCTTTTTGTTATGATATTAATGACTCCGCGGGCGGAGTCGCCACCGTATAGCGCGGACATGGGCCCTTTGACCAGTTCCACCCGTTCAATATTTTTAACCGGCAGGGATTCAAAGTCGGTGTAACCGAATTTTCCCATATTCACGGGGATACCGTTGAGGAGAACCAGGGCGCCGCCGCTCATGCCGATATGGGTGCCGCGCAGGGAAATCTTTGGCTGCAGTCCCGAGGCGTTGGTGTAGTAGACGCCGGGTAATTGCTTTATGGCGTCGGCCACGGTCTTGGCGTCCATCTTTTCTAGATCTTCAGATTTAATCACACCGATATTGGAGGAGGTTTCCATCACCTTGTTGGCGGTTCCGGTGGCGGTGACGACTATCTCATCCATGTAGCGGGATGGCTCTGCGTTATTTTCAGTCTGCTCCGCTGCAGCAAGCCCGGTACAGGACAAAATCACGGCCACAGTGCCGGTCAAAAATGTTCTGCCTTTCATAAAAATCTCCTTCTAAATTTAGTAAACAGGATATGGACTGGTCGGATTAATTCGGCCAGCACGTAACTATGCCTATAATAAAAGTAATGACTCCCATGGTTACGGCTATAAAGTCCCAGCGCCGATATTGTAAAGAGAGCAGGCCCGATAATGTGGTTAAAATAATGAGTGTGGCTATGATATCGCTGATAATGACCCAGGGCGGAGCCGTGCGGTAAACAACGTGCAGCCATTTGATGCCGTGCCACGGTTCTTTTGGTATTTTTTTTATATCGGTGATGGTGTCTGTGTCGGCGTCCAGTTGTACCGCCTGTGAACCATGGCGGTCATAACGAAAATCGATAATATTATCCCGTATGATAACTATGGCGGGTTCCCGCTGGTCGCCGATTTCTTCTTTGCATTCTTTTATAAAATTCTCCAGTAAATGGTGGTTTTGCATTATGTTGTTCCGGACGGTGGTGTGGGTGTGTAAGAAATTATTAAAAAAAGCCCTATGGTTAAGGAGTATTCCGGAAAAG
>CAZQOD010000141.1:0-7724 GCA_964594945.1 uncultured Desulfopila sp. | reverse complement strand
CAGACCATAGCCACAACGAACAATGAAAGCGACTCAAGAGTAGAAAACACTTTCATATAAACATCCTGTAATGGGGCGGGTATTCAATAACAGTCTATTTATACCCCGTCTGTAGACGATTCCCTCTCTCTTCTCGATATTTGCCCGTAACCAGGGTTTTTCGGCAGGATTTTGTCCGCAGCAATTGAAGTAACCGGCATGGCTGGCCCAAATTATCAGGCCACAACCACAACGAACAATGAAAGTGACTCAAGAGTGAAGAAACTTTCATATAAATATACGACGTTAAATTACCAGGTTGTTGTGGTATTGTACTATTTCCCCCTGTTGTAGTCCCTGCGGGGGTCGGCAATCCCACCTGATATACTGTGCTACAGATGCAGCAAAGAGGAATGTTCGCTGGTATGATTACTCAATTTACAAAGGAGGGGTTATGCACTTGTATCCTGTTTCAGCCAAATATCTTAAAAAGGAGTTGGGTAAAGAACATACCATTGATATCTTGCGGGATAATCTCTTTGGTATCCGTCTGCGGGAAAAGATTTATCGGCCGGAAGAAAAAGAGATAAGCGATGATCCCGTAAAAAAATTAACTTCAGAGCTCCTGGCCGCAGATGGTTCTAGAGTTTTTTGGCTGATGGTCGGGGGGTTGATGGAATCTCGCCTGAAGTTGAATAAAAAAATGACGGGAAGCGGTGTTGCCGGGCCGATGGGATTTTGCGGCAACAGCCTTCTTGACTTTTTTTCATTTCTTCCCCATTCCGTAAATTTTACCGAAAAACCAATGGACATTTTGGCCGATTATCTATTGCCGATTCCAATAACATGGGAGAGGGCCCATCTTCTTCTTCCGGGATCGATCTTCCAGCTAACCGGGAGAGGCAAGGCAAATTTAAGTGGCGGACTGCATTTATTAAAAGGGGCATTTTCAGCTTCCCTCGGCGCAGGTATGGAGGTAACGCCTGTTTTTTCTATCCGCCTCGTTCGCTTGACCGGCCATGTGGTTCGGGTTGTTTTTTCCAGGATAAGGGAGTGGAAAACGGATGGAAGTATAGAGGCTGGAGCCGGCTGGTCAATGGGTACCAACGCTTTAATCCCCCATGAGTGGATGAACAAAGTTGATAATCTTTCGGACAGGATGAACCTGCAGATGATTACCGACGCTCTGCCCGGCTGGAAGAAAAACACAAAATTGTCGACCTATATCAAGGCCAACAGTATCGATAAACTTGGCGGCATCCTGCAACAGTATAGCTCGTTTTACGCCAAACTCGGTGCGGAACATACCGTGGATAAACGGCGCCTGGTGACCTATGATTTTGACCTCTCCGTGGTTGCAGCACAGGAGGCATTTACCGCCCTGTTCTATCTTGACGAGAAGAAGTCCCGCCGGATTTCCGAAAAATCGGAGGCGGTCAGCAGGCGGGTTTTTCAAGATGAAAACAGTATTGTCAGGACATCTTTTGAACTGGGTTTTCCCGGTAAGAAATTATTACTTTCCGCAAGCCTGCGTAGTGAAAGGGAGGGGGTTTTAGTTTGTGATAATATGACTAAAATTATAAGGGCTGCGCAGTCTGGCAGAAATTATTCGGGATTATTCTCGGGGGCCAAAAAGATAGGTTGGCAGGGGTTGGAAGTTTTAATTAACGATAGCCGCGCCTCCTACGGATATTGGAAATTTTCTTTTAAAAATCACGATAAATATGTCAGTGAAAAGGAGATTATCCGCCTTGGCAGATTTGCGGAACTGTTTGGTGTCCGGGCAGTTGAGAAGGTGGAGCTTGCCGACTATCCCTGGTACACGAAAATTTTTAGTCATAAGGATGATATTGAGTTAAATTTTGATCTCTATTTCACCGGTGACGGCCTGGAAAATATCGCCTGCTCTTCCAAAGACCGGGTGAGAAAAGTCTGTTTTGAGACAGCCGCGGCCTTGGGTTATATCTCTTTTGGCGCCCCCTGGCACGATTATAACGCGCGTTGCTTTATGAACAGGTATCTGGAGCTTCTCACCACTACAAAAGATGACGGCGAGGTTGATAAATATTATCTGCGTAAAAAATATAAAAAGTGGTTGGCCGAGTACTATCCGACTGTTGATTCGCTCAGGAGTCTGGCGGATGACGCGTTTGTGCAAAAAAGGGTAAATACCCTGGTGGAGGCCGTTGCGAAAATGAGTTTGGCTGCAGAAGGAAATAAACCGGACTCCGGCTGGGCGAAGATTTTTCAGCAAATCGGCAACGGCCAGAGATTCAGCTTTATGGTGCTGATAGGCAGCCTGGCGGCCCTTGCCGGATCCGAAGGAATATTACTTGATCTTTTTGAACTTAAAGAGAGCAGGAGTAAAAAGATTCTTATCTACGTGGACGAGACTAATAAATTTACCGCTGCCGAGGATCTGTTTGTCCAGGTAAGTAAACAGATTGAGGGGGCCAAACTTTAACCCAACACATCAGAATTCCGGAAAATAGAAGTGGGTTGTTACAGGTAGTTCTTGAAACATTCTAGGTAGCTGTGTATCTTTGTCGTTTAACACTGGAAATGACCGCTAAGCCGGTATAAGTGCCTTGTTGCCGTTACCAGCATCCGGTTTTTTATGGTTTATTATTTCTTGTCTTTTATTACAGCTTTTACGGAGTAACCAGCATGGCTGGCCCCGGAACCATGAGCACCTGGAGCATATATGAAAAAAGAAGGAGGCAGAACCGGCTCGGATGCACTTTCTTTGCCGCTTGAAATCCGTGTCCATGGCCGAGGTGGACAGGGAGGCGTGACTTGCGCCAAGCTGATTGCCGCAACCTACGCGCAGATGGGGCTTTTTGTGCAGACGTTTGGTGATTACGGAGCTGAACGTTCAGGTGCTCCGGTGCGGGCCTTTACCAGGGTTGATCGCGGGGTTATAAAAAACCGCAACAGGATATATCGTCCTGATCATTTACTGGTGCTGGATGCCGGGTTGCTCGGCCCCGATATCCTAGTGGGGGTCGCGGGTGGTGCCTCAATTCTGCTTAACAGTAGTGAATCGGCCGAGCGACTGCAAAAACAGTTTCCCCAGTATCGCTTTGCGGTTGTTGATGCAACGGGTATAGCCAGGGAGCACGGGATCGGCAGCAGTGCGGTGGTCATTATCAATACCACCATTGTCGGTGCCTATGCCACGTTTATGGGTCTGCCGCCAGGGGCCCTGGAACGGGCATATACTTCCTTTGGGCTGGGTGATGATCTGGCTGCCGCCAAAGAGGCCAGCCGTACCGTTCGTATCTTTGCGCCGACGGAAAAAACGGCTGTAAGTACCGGCAGGGACCAGATTAATTCGCCGCTTCCGCCGGTATTGCCTATCACCGAACATTATAGTGATATCCCAACATCTCTTAAAACCGGGGCCTGGAGCAGTCAGACCCCTTGTTACCAGGAATATGCGGCGCCCTGTTCCGTTGCCTGTCCGGCCGGCAATGACGTGGTCGGCTTTATCCAGGCGTTAAAAAATGACGGGCCCGGGGCCGCCGCCCGGATTCTTTATCAGAGTCAACCGTTACCCTCCGTCTGCGGCAGGGTATGCCCCGCGCCCTGCATGGCGGCCTGTAACCGTATTTTTCTCGACGGCGCCGTCAATATCAGGGGTCTTGAACGTTGGATATCTGACCAGGACTTGAATGAAACGGTGGCTGGAGAAGCTGAAGGGGCGAAAAAATTTGCCGTAATCGGCGGGGGGCCCGCCGGTTTGAGTTGCGCCTATCATTTAGCCCGACTCGGCCAGAAGGTCTGTATATACGAAAAAAATGATAAACTAGGCGGGGTATTGCGTTCGGGTATCCCCCTTTATCGGCTGCCGGAGAATATACTTGACCGTGATATTGAGCGAATTCTGGCATTGGGTGTTGACTGTATCTGTAATATCGACATGGATAGCGAAGCTCTGATACAGTTATGTAAAGATTACGACGGGGTCATAATAAGTGTGGGGCTCGGTAGATCCCGAGCCATGGAGGTGGCTGGAGAAAAACTGGATGGTGTTGTGCAGGGCCTGGACTACCTGGAGGATTGCAGGCGGGGTGAGGTCCATCTCGACGGTACGGTTATTGTCGTGGGTGGGGGTAATACTGCCATGGATTGCGCCAGAAGTGCACTACGTTCGGGCGCCTCTTCGGTCAAACTGGTCTATCGGCGCGGTCGTGAGGAAATGGTGGCCATAAGTGAAGAGATTGAAGATGGCTGCCGGGAAGGGGTACAGCTCCTCAGTCAACGACAGCCGGTCGCCTTTATCGGTGACGAGCGGGTTACGGGAATTGTCCTTGCTGAAGTTGAACTTGGCCCGCAGGAAAAAGATGGACGTCGTCTGCCGATGGTTACCGATAACACGGTGAAATTATTGTGCAATACCGTTCTTCTCGCCCTCGGTCAGAAAAATGATCGCACCATTTTGTCGGCAGATATGGAAATTAAGGGGAATCGGGTTTGGCAAGAGCAAACAGCATTAAATATCTGGCTTGCCGGAGACTGTCTCAGCGGCGATGGTACCGTTGCCCACGCCATCGGCAACGGCCGTTTTATTGCCATGGCCGCCCACGCTGCCTGCCATGGCCGGGACGAGCCGGGGGAGAAGATCTATAAATCAACCGTCGCCCCCGCCCATATTCGTTTTTCCCATTTTCCGATTATTCCACCCCACGCAGATCGCCACAGGGCGATAACCGGTTTCCATCATAATTTTGAGGAAGTCAACCTCGGCCTGTCCGGATGGGAGGAGGCGGAACGCTGTTTTTCATGTGGCCACTGCACACATTGCGATACCTGTATGGTCTATTGCCCCGAGGGTATAATTTTCAGGAAAGGTCAGGACTATATAATCGATACGGATTATTGCAAAGGATGTGGAATATGTGTTGTTGAATGTCCGCGACGGGCAATGGAAATGATAGATAAATAGGGGGATAATATGCCGGTTGAGTTAATCAGCGCCAATCACGCCGCCGCCTTATCGGCCACCCTGGCCGCGCGGGCCAATCGTACCGGGCGGGGATTTTGCGGCGGGGTTTATCCCATAACGCCCGCCACCGATTGTATGGAGTATCTTTGCAATCAGTCAATTGCAAAGAGTAGTGTGGTGCGGGTGGAAAGTGAACACAGTGCCATGGGCGTCTGCATAGGTGCCTCCGCCTCCGGTGCCAGGACTTTTACCACTACTTCTTCAAACGGACTTGCCTATATGGCTGAAAACTGTGTTACCGCTGCCTGTTTGCGTCTGCCGATAATAATGATGGTTGCAAACCGTACAATGGGCCCGCCCTGGAATATCTGGGCCGATCACGGAGACTCCCTGATGTTGCGTGATCTGGGTTGGATACAGATCTACTGCGCTGATAATCAGGAAGTTTTTGATACGGTGCTCATGGCCTTTAGACTTGGAGAAGATGCTGGAGTGATGATGCCGGTGATGGTCTGCATGGACGGATTTACCCTGTCCCATACCATTGCCCAGATTACGGTGCCCGAACAAGAAGATGTCGACAGCTTTCTTCCCCCTACCGCAATCCCCCATGGCATGGGCCGGACGCCCCATGCTCTTGGTCAGATGGAAGTGGCCCGCCAGGTTGCAGGCCACCGTTTTCAGCATCATCTTGCCATGGCGGATGTACTGCGGGTCTACGGAGAAATACAAGATTCGTTTGTGGATTCTTTTGCCAGGCGTCCGGCGGACGCGGTGGTTGCCTATCGTGTTGAGGATGCCGAGCTGGTGGTTGTCTCCATGGGTACGATCGGGGCCACCGCTGAGCTGGTGGTGGATGAATTACGTCGGGCCGGGGAGCGGGTGGGTTGCCTGAGAATCCGCGTGTTCAGGCCGCTGCCCGCCCTGGAAATCGCGGGTTTTTTCGCCGGTGTGCGCCGCGTGGCTGTTATTGATCGGGATATCAGCCTTGGCTTCGGCGGTGTTCTCTGGGGTGAATTGAGGGGCCTTGCCCCCGGAGACGTAATTGTACAAAATTATATTGCCGGTATCGGCGGGGGCGATGTGCGACCGCAGCATATCAAACGGATCATCGCTGAACTAAGAGAAAAGGATACGGCAGGTGAACCGATAATCATGGAGGACTTGCTATGAGGGAACCGACGCTCGGGGGCATGGTTCAAACGGAGCAGGATCGTCCCCGCCCCATTCTCAGGCCGGGCAATATGAATTGCGGCGGTTGCGGTATGTCGACCATATTCCAGCTGCTCAGCCACGCCGTGGCCGAAAGGGAGATTAAACTGGTGATACCCGCCTGCTGCGGGGCCATAACGGCTGCCGCCTTTCCACAGTCCGCATTTGATGTGCCGACGATTCTCACCACCTTTGCCGCCGCCGCTTCGGTGGCAACGGGGGTTGCCTCGGTGGCCCGGTTAAACAACGAGGATACCAGGGTGATCTGCATGGCCGGTGACGGTGGCACCTATGATATTGGTCTGGCAACGCTTTCGGCGGCGGCAGAACGTAACGAGAATATTCTCTATATTTGCTACGATAACGAGATTTACGGGAATACGGGCGGCCAGCGATCCTCATCCACCCCCGCCGGCGCCTGTACCACCAGTACCCCCGACGGCAAAACGGAGGTGAAAAAGGATATCATGGCCATTATGGCGGCCCATCGTATTCCTTATGGTGCCACCATCTCCATTGCCCATGCCGACGACGCTTTGCAGAAAATGCGCACGGCCTTAGATACCGCAGGTTTTCGATTTCTGCATATTCTCTCACCTTGCCCCACCGGCTGGAAATCGGAACCGGCCATGGGAATCGAACTGGTTCGCCTTGCCGTGCGCTCCGGGCTTTTTCCGATTTATGAAGTTTTTAACGGCGAACGATACGCCATCAGCATTGAGCCCGATTTTTCGGATGAAGCTTTGAGCATGTACATATCTCTACAGCGTCGTTTCAGGAGATCCGGGGTTACCGAGGCCAGCCTGCGTCCGAATATTGATAAATATTGGCATGGACTTCGTGCGCTCAGCGGCAGGATAGTTCCCGCCCGCCGCAGGTAAAAAATCCTGATGGAGGAGAGGATATGAGAAAATATGTGGGAGAACGTATTCAAAAGTTACGGGAGGCCCAGGGCCTGAGCCGTAAGCGGGTTAGTTATCTTGCAGGCATTGCAGAAGATCGCCTGGAAGAGTATGAACACGGTTCTGCCGTTCCGCCCATTGGCGTGGTTATTAAATTGTCAAGGGTTTTAGGGTCGAAGGTTGAGGGGGTGTTCCATGGTGGGGCAACGGTGTCGGAGAATATTACCATTTGTCGAGCGGGTGAATCCCTGGCGGGTGAACAGGGAAATACCGACCAGAGTTACGGTTACTCTTCTCTTACCCGCCCCGGAACCGGCGGTCACATAATGGAGCCCTTCCTGCTTACCTTCGATCCCCGAACTCCGCCCGGTCCGCCGATTACCCATGAGGGACAGGAATTTGTCTATGTACTTGAAGGCAGTATTGAACTTTTCTACGATGGCCGACGTCATCGCCTGGAAAAGGGCGACAGCGCTTATATTAATTCCAATCTACCTCATACCTTCCACGGTATGGGCGATACTGTAGCCCGGATGCTGGCCGTGGTCAGCTCATAACAAGACACCTTTTTGTGCTGCAACTTTTGTAATGTCAAGCGCCGACCATTTTAACAACCTGCCACATGGCAGAAGGTTTTAGGGCCAGTATTTGCGAGACCTCCACACAATTGGCGTAACCGCAGT
>CAZQOD010000140.1:0-7736 GCA_964594945.1 uncultured Desulfopila sp. | reverse complement strand
GCTTGCGGACCAGAGAACGGCATGGGAACTATGGATATTTATACTCGGTATGATCAGTTTTCACCTGCACTCACCCGGACGGAAAACCGTGGCCTCTGTTGTTCTAATTTTGTGTACCGTGTTATTTTGGCAGGGTTTCTGGCCGAGGATAGGGTCGCTGGCGGTGGGGGGATTATTATTGATCAGGCGGGACAATATCCCCTTACCCCGCAACCTGGTGCCGACGATTAAGGTTATAGCCTCGGCCAGTCTGTTTATTTATATGGCGCATCTAACCGGTATCACCGGATACCTCGCTTCCTTTGGCAATGCGGTTATGGCAATCACTGGTATACTACAGGGCATTGTCTTCTGGTATCTCTACGGGAAAATTGAAAAATATATTACGCGACAGCTCTATTGCGCCAGGTTATTTATATGAAAGTGATTTCACTCTTGAGTCGCTTTCATTGTTCGTTGTGGCTGTGGCTTGATAATTCGCTCCAGCCATGATGGTTACTTTCCTCCAGAATCATGCACTAATAAAATGAGAAAGGATATTTTATGATATTTCCTGATTTTTGCCCCCAATCCCAAACCAGGACGAAATAAGGATAATGGTAAAGCCCGCTTTAGCCATGGATAATATATTAAGAATTTACTGCCGATTTATCATCAAAAATCCACTCCGTGTTCTTTTTGGAGCTATGCTCCTCACCATAATCTCGGCGATATGGCTGCTAATATGCAAGCCCCTGAAACTAGACACTAATTTCACAACCCTGCTACCAAGTGATATACCATGCGTAATGGAAGCAAAACGTATTTCCAGGTTGATGGGATCCACCGATTACCTGATAGTGGCCGTCCAGTCAACCGTCCCCACCGACAACAAGGCATTTATAGAAGAAATATCGACAAAAATACGCAATCTTCCCGAGGTTACCTGGGCGGCAATCACCGAGGATAAATCCTTCTTCCGCAAGCGATTGGCACTCTACCTGAGCATAAACGACCTGCAGGAGATATTGCGCCGGGCCAAAATGCGTGTCATCTGGGAAAAAGGGCAATTCAACCCCTTTTATATTGACCTTGAGAGCGACGGCCCCCCCGATATATCGATGGAAGATATACTTGCCAAGTACAAAAAATTCACAGGGGAACACGGACTGCAGCATACTTTTCCCCAAGCAACAACAAACGACAACGACAGCGAAGGAGTAAAAACAAAGGATTATTTCGCCAATGAAAACGGCACCATCTATTCCCTAGTGGCCCGCACCACCAAACCGTCAACGGACCTTAAATTCGGCCGAGAACTTGTAAAAAAAGTCAATGCTATTATCTTAGAATCATCACCCCACCGTAACGAAGATATGACGGCGGAGGTCGTAGGCTCCTTCCGCAACAGATCCCGTGAATTCGACAGTATAATGGATGATATTTTTTCATCTCTTGCAGTATCATTCATTCTGATTCTATGTTTAATTGTGATCTATTTCAGAAGGATACGGGCAATCCTCCTTGTTACAATTCCCCTGCTGGCCGGAATTACCTGGACTATCTCGCTGACGGCTCTCACCCTTGGTCGCCTCAATATGGTCACGGCCCTGATATTTGCAGTCCTTCTGGGCCTGGGTATAGATTTCGGCGTACATATGTCAATGCGTTACCTCGAAGAACGGGGCCGGGGAAAAAACCTAGAAGAATCGCTGTTCCGTGCCGTTGGCAGAACAGGCAGGGCCATCCTCACATCGGGCGTCACCACCGCGGGCGCACTGGCGATACTGATCTTCTCACGCTTCAAAGGGTTTTCCGAATTCGGTATCATCGCCACCATGGGTATCCTGCTCTGCCTTATCTCCTACCTGACGATCTTACCCGCAATTGCCGTGGCCATGGAACGGATCACCATCCCCGGAAATTGGCGCCTGAGAAATACAAGCTTCGATAAAAAAATCTGGCCCTCCACTGTTTCCAGGGGAAAAACAATGCTTTTACTCGCCGTAATATTGGTGATATCCGGGATTTCTATCTGGTCATTTCCCCAGCTATCATTTGAATATAACTTCAGAAACCTAAAAGGCGCGAATATTTCAACACACATTCACTACGGAAAATCCATCGGCGGAGGAACATCCCCGGTGGTCGCACTCCTGCCCACTCCGGAACAGGCCAGGCAACTCACCAGGGATATGAATAAAATAGTCACTAAAAAGACAGATTGCCCCGTGCCCCTGCGCAGAATTTTTTCCCTCTTTTCCTTTATCCCCGATCACCAGGAAGAAAAAATCATATTGCTTAAAAAACTTCGGGATTATATCGACGAGGCCCTGAAACTAAAAAATTTAGGGGCAAAAACACGACAAAAACTCATAAGAATACGCAACTGGACGCGGGTCACGCCGTTTACGGTAAACGACCTGCCCGCCTGGGTTCTTACCAAATTCAGGGAAAAAGACGGTACCCTCGGCAGGATGGTCTACCTTGACTCCGGCCTCGATGATTATCGGGTGGATCAGATTTCCAGATTCTACGATTATTACGGCACCATCAAAATGGCAGACGGAACAACGGTGCATCCCTCGTCCACCGGATTCATCCTGGTTGAGGTGATACGCGCGGTGCAAAATGACGGAGTAAATATGGCCATCGCAGCAATAGTTACCGTTTTCCTGATACTCCTCATCGACCTGCGCTCAATTACAAAAGCAATATTTGTTTTCCTACCCTTATGTATAGGCCTTACATGGACAGCGGGTATCATGGCCGCCTATGGTATCAAGATCGGCCTGTACAATATGCTCGTTTTACCGACCCTACTCGGGGTGGGGATCGATGCCTCAATCCACCTCTTCCACGCCCATGAAGAAAAGGGTGCCGACAATCTGTTCACAATGTTGAGAATGACGGGTGGTGCCGTTGTCGTGGCGAGTCTCACCACCGGTGCCGGCTTTGTCGGCCTGCTCGTCGTTTCCCACCTGGGCCTTCGTTCAATCGGTATCCTTGCCATAATTGGAGTTCTGACCTGCCTGGCCGGAACACTTCTCACGATGCCGACCATGTTTATGTTAAAAGAGGCGTATCACAATAAAAAGGGTAAATTCGGGACATAAATCTTGCACAATATAAATCCACACAGTAAAAAAACCGGTTCCCGCAGCAAGCCCGAACAGGTGATAATCATCATGGCGGACGGCGTCGGCACCTCGCTGTTACAAAGACTGCTCGATGCCGGAAAACTACCCGGTATCGAACAAATGTTCATGCATAACGGGAAAAGGACGATAGATTCTGCGGTAACGGCCTTCCCCTCCACCACGGGCCCGGCCCATCTTCCCTTCCTTACCGGTCGTTTCCCTGGACCGTGCAATATCCCCGGTATCCGCTGGTTTGATCCGGACAAATACCGGAGCTGCCTGTTTTCACCGTTTCGATTTCGCAGCTACATGGGGATCGGCAACTTCTTTCTTAAATATGATATGGCACCCAGCGTAAAAACACTCTTCCAGGAAATAACCGACCACGCGACAATTGCCGGTAACATACGCAAAGGGGTTCGACCGGGAAGGGACTTAACGTTTGCCAGCAAGGTACTCCATAATTTAAAAAGCTTCGCATCGCAAGATTGGCGCGGGTTTGACCGCCTGGCTGAAAAAAAACTGCTGCAGGCGGTTGATAGTAGAATATCCCTGATTTTCAGCGTATTCTATGGGCCGGACTCAAACGGGCATAAAGAGGGGCCGAACTGCGATAAAGTACATGCCGCCTGTCTCGCGATCGACCACACCATCACAGACCTGGACCACCTTCTCCGTAGGCAGGGTCGCAGGGAAAAAACCCTTGTCTTCCTCGTCTCGGATCACGGTATGTCGGCAACCCATAGCCATTTCGATCTCCATGCCGTGCTGGATCGTCTCCACGGGCCTTGCCTGGCCCACCCCACAATCTGGAAGGGATTTTACAGGGCCCGCTCCGCAGTGATGGTCTCCGGTAATGCCATGGCCCATATCTATTTAAAGATACAACAACGACATAATATTTTCCTGGATAGCCCCGATAAAACCCTCCTTAAAATTATCGATGAACTACTTGCAAACCCCGCCGTCAATCAGTTAATCGGTCGCAACAGTGACAACTCACTCCAGGTCATTACCAAAAACGGATCCGCAAAAATCAGCGAACTACAGCCCGACAATATAATATACACTTGCCGAGGAGAAGACCCGTTTGCCTATCCGACCTCATTAAACGGCTCTTTTTCCGATCGGGAGATGTTGGAAAAAACCTTCAACACGGATTATCCCGACGCACCGCGGCAACTGCTCCAGCTCTTTAAGTCAAGGAGATGCGGTCACCTTGTGGTAACATCAACATCCGGCCACGATCTCCGCGCCGGATATGAACGTCCTCCGCACCTCGGCTCACACGGCTCCCTGCACCGGGATCATATGCTTGTACCACTGCTCTGCAATCGAAAACTGCGCGACGGTGCCCGGAGAACCGTCGATGTCTTTACAAGTATACTTGCAACACTGGATCTTCCAATTTCCCCCGATATTGACGGCAAAAATCTGTTTAGATGATCCGCTCGTTCCACTTACACCCGAATCCTATGCTCGGGATATAAGAAAATTTATTTCACACAGTTAAATTAACATATTATCGAACAGACAAGGAACAAACTACCTAACATACTGGTTTAACCATGTAAAATATATTTCTCATCTTCTCCGTGCGCAGTGCAACGCCTTGAATATCGAGCGGGGAGTGATCCCGGTTAACTGACCAAGAGCAAGGAGAAAAATGGCAACAGTCGTGATAATACCGACCACAAGCCTTATTGCAGGCACGCCGTCCAGCACGGAAAAACGCACTACACCCCCGATCATGCTGCTCACAGCTCCGCAGACAAAAATCGGCCAGAGTTTTTCAAACAGGGCCCACAACGAACAGCCGAGTATGCCGACAAGAAGAGTTATCAGGTAACAAAAGCCGACCGGATAACCGGCAGCCCAGGCCAACGCCACCGCATTAAAGCCACAGCGGCCCCCGAATAACCAGGCAAAAAGAATAAAAAAAACAATAAGAATAATCGCTGAAAATCCTTGGTAACGCAGGGTAAGATCCGGCCGCCCCAGAGCATCGAGTAATGGAGGGCCAAGATGGCTCATCGCCCGTAAACCTCCAACCAGTGCCAAAATTCGTGCAGCTTCGGCCGCGGCCACGTAATCCGGCCTGAAAAAAAGAATGAGCAACTCATCACTACAGACCAGGATCAGGGAGATAAACAGAGCAATAACTATACAGTTCTGCCTGATTAATGTGATAAATTGCGCCGTTACCTCGGAGAGGTCATCTTTTAACCTGCTGAATACCGGAAATGCTACATTTGTAACGATAAGTGACAGGAACCTGATCGGTTCCAGCACCAGTTCGTAGGCCGCCCGGTAGAGACCCAGCGCGTCCAGTCCGAAAAAAAAAGAAACCACCCAGTAATCGCAATTGGAATACGTTCGATAGATCATTTCCGCAAGGGAACTCTTAATACCAAAACGAAGATGTGACCGCACTTCCAACAGGTTAAAGGTCAAATGCGGTCGCCAGCGGCTGCGCAAAATTACGCCCAGCCCCTCGACAAAGGTTCGGGCGAGGAGACCGAAAATAAAACACCAGGCACCGGCACCATGGGCTGCCGACCCGACCCGAACAATAAAATCTGCCAAATTTGAACAGAGCCTGATAACGGATAGTTCTTTAAATCGCAACTCGCGCTTCATCAGAGCCTGTTGACATAAATAGAGGGAACGTATAACAATGTGCAGCGCGTATAATCTGAACAGGGATGCTATAATCTCATGATGATGGAGGGAGGCAAAAAAGGGCGCAGCCAGATAAATTAACGCGCATACCGATAATGCGAAAAAAATATTGAGCCAATAAAGTGTGGACAGCTGTCGCGGGGATTGTACTGTTTTTTGGATTATCGCCGCCGTGATCCCCATTTCGGCAAAAAGCTCGAATGTGCCATGGAAGGCAAGAACCGTCGTCGCGGTGCCGAAATCCTCAAGCCCGACCCAAAATTTTAAAATAAGGATCAGGGCAACAATATCGAGAACAGCAACAAAGGAACTGGCCCCACCAACCCAGGCCAGCCCACGGTTAACTATGGTATGTTGTCCACTCATCTAACCAGCTTACCCTTAATTACCCATGAAAATCGGCTTAGTAGGCGTGGTGCCAAACTCCTCATAAACATCAGGCCCGGGTTTATGCACAAACAGAATTTTTTTATGACGCAAAGTTAAAAAGCAGTGCGTTTTCAAAGTTAAAAAGCAGTGCGTTTTCAAGGTATAAAAAAATGAACACCAACCATAGCGAATCAAGATGAAAATTGCAATTATCGGGGAGAATTACTACCCCACTGTCGGCGGGATCCAGGAACATATGTATAACCAGGCAAAATGGTTGCGCAAGATGGGGCATGACGCCCATATCATCACCGGAATGCCGACGGTAAAAGTGTGGATCGGACCACAGGATAGCCCCTGGGTCCATCGCCTGGGCAAAGCCGTTCGTTACGGAGTAATGGGTACGGTAACCAACTTTACACTGGGTCCCAGGGTTGCAGCCAATCTTAAGCGACTGTTTCGCAATGAGAATTTTGACCTGATCCATGTCCACAATCCCTGTGATTTTGGTCTACCCCTCCTTGCCTACCAGCTCTATGAAAAAAAGATCGTGGCAACCCTTCACTCCGCCTTCAAACACACTCCCGGCAGAACGTTTTTGGCACCATATTATCGCGGAATCTTTAAACGGACGGACAAAATAATTGCCGTATCCGAATTGGCCGCCGCATCCATGCTTCGCTACGGAGATTTCTCATACGATATTATAGCAAACGGCGTAAATGTGCAGATGTTTTCCCAGGGACGTAAATGTGATGAATATAACGACGGCAGAAAAAACATTCTCTACCTAGGTCGATTCGAGAAAAGGAATGGACTCGACAAACTACTTGCGGCCCTGCCGTCAATCGTCAATAAATACCCGCAATGCAGACTGCTGGTAGCCGGAGCAGCCCGCAACGGCTCCACCGCCGCTTATGAAAGGCTGGTCCCCGGTCATTGCCGAAAAAATGTTACCTTCCTTGGAGCCGTTGCAGACCATATACGCCCCGATCTATATGCGTCCGCCGACCTGTTTGTCTTACCGGCCCGTTTCGGCGGTTCATTTTCGATCATGGTGCTGGAGGCATTGGCGGCGGGAATCCCGGTGGTGTCAACTCCTTTTGTCGACGAAAAATACAGGGGCGCCCACTGGCACACCGTCCAGCTGACCAGGGATTATACACCCGCAGCAATCGCCGCAACAATCAACCGGGTTCTGGCCCTTGACAATGGCGATATAATCAACGAGGGCAAAAATATAGTTAAGCGATATGATTGGAAAAACGTAACAAAACAACTATTAAGCAGTTATGATCGGTTACTGAGCTGTAAAGACGGACCTACAGTATCCGCCTGACAATCTCCCTTTAGGTGCGGGCTATTGGAAACAACATTACACCGTTTTTACGTGTATCAAATATAAAATAAAGATATAGTGATGAGTTTTTCCATAACCACAGCCCCGATACAACCTGGAGGTTGTCTCATACTTAAATTCTGCAACCGGCAAGTTTACAGAAAATGCAAGATATTAAATTAGTTCAATAAGACATGTTTTCTCATTTTTTATATACGAGGTTTAGT
>CAZQOD010000139.1:0-7942 GCA_964594945.1 uncultured Desulfopila sp. | reverse complement strand
AGCTCTACCATTGAGCTACGCCAGCTTACAAGGAGAGAGAATATACTCACTAAAAAATCTTAATTCAATATCTTTTTTAATTTTTTCGTTTTTTTCTCTAGCAACTTGACTAAGAATAAGTTTTTTTATTCAAATTGAGCTCTTTTAAAAAAATAAGCACGTTCATCTACTTAATATTGTGCACATTATTTTTCTAAAACAGCAAAGAGCTGAGAAAAATGCATCCCCGGCAAGTTACCTATATGAATGGCGCCGACAACTCTAAAACCCCGCCTGTTGTAAACCCAATAGCGTTGTAGAATAAAAATTAGAGGGCCGTTAGTATCTGTTCAGAAACAGCTCAAGTAACCAGCATGGCTTGAGCAAACTCCCTGACCACAGCCACAACGAACAATGAAAGCGACTTAAGAGTGAAGATACTTTCATATAAAATGAGATCGGGTCATCAATATTAAATTAAAATATTATCCCAAATAACCAACCATTGCCAGGCTAAGAATAAACCAATAAAAAGAGGCCGGGTCATAAAACCCGGCCTCTTTTTATTCTCTTTTACGCCCCGGTGTAATGTTTTATTACGCCCGTAACTCTATCAATCCACAGACTTTACAAAGGCGCTCTCCCGATATTTTTCGAACGCGTATGCGGCCGTCCTATACATTAAATGAGCAAGTTTTGTATAAGGAAGATACAAAAACAACATCATTATGGAAACCAGATGGAGAAAATAAACGAGGTAACCAACAACCGGCATTCCCGCCCAACGCAATAGTTCCGCGCCCACACCGGTAACGCCAACGGCTACAATTTCCCAGATCAGGAACCAATCATAAAAGGTTTCCTGGGTATCCTGATCCCTCTCCGATGCCTTGCGGTTATTCCACAACACGGCAATACCGAAAAGAAACGCCACCGCCGAAACATTTGCCAGAATTTTAAACGGATCGGAAAGAGGAAGGGGCCCATGCAAAGAGGGCCAGATCAGGCCCAATATGTCATTTTTGAGAAGCGACCAGCAAGTCACGATGAAAAGACCGATAAAAGCAAGCATGAGGGGCAGATGTCCCCGTACCCGATTTTCATTGATCTTACACTCACGGAACCGGGAATGTTTAACTATCTCGACCAATGAGGGCCAGAGAAATTCCGTTGTGAATTGAAGAGCCGAGGGACGGTAGTCACTGCTTACACCCGCCTCTTCCGCCATCTTTTTCCACATTGTCCTGATTCCCATGAAACCTGAAAACAGACCAAGACCCAGAGACGGCACCATGATCAACACGATGAAAAAAATATTTTTCGCATACCACTTAAAATCCCAATGACTAAAAAACTGCTGATAGCCGTGGTGGGCAAAAAAACCCTTACTCGGGAAATGCATCCCGCCGGAAATCAACCACATAACAAATATAACCACAACGGGAATACCTATCAACATCGGCAATCCCTTGGCGCTTGACGCCAGTTTGGCCAATGGTCCAGGCCATCCGTAATGGGTGTAAGCGTAGGATCGAATGGCACTCAACACATCGCCGGGTTTGGCACCCCTAGGACAATTTGCAGTACAATCACCACATTGATGACAGAGAAATACATCGGGATCCGTTATCAACCTGTCCTTCATTCCCCATTGTGACCAGATCATCTCCTTGCGGGGGAATGGTTTATCCTCTGTGGACAGAGGACACATAACCGAGCAGGTGGCGCACTGGTAACACTTCTTCAGTGTATCCCCCCCCGCCTCCTTCAAGGTCCGTATAAACTCTAAATCGGGTTGAACATTCATTTCTTCCTCCTGCTATATTATCATTGTAAAAAAATAAATATATTTTCGCCTAACGCAGACAAGCTGCAAATAAGTGCCTTGTTTCTGTTATGAACCCGTAAAGTTGAACATTACTTTTATTTTCTTATTTTTCTTTACAGGTTTTATGGAGTAAGGCACTAAACAGCGGCTTGCACCCGTGGCGGAAGAAAACGTCCACCACGGGATATGATAAAAAAACAGATTAGAACCCCTTGAATGGATTTGGTCCCATCTCAACAATTTCTTCGACAAAATCGTTAAGAATCTGAGGAATCTTATCGTAATCAGTGATTGCAACCTGATTAGCGGCACATCTCTCCGGTTCCAGACCTAATGTTGACAGGGTATCACCTATATTCTCCATACGTTTATTGGCAATCTCCGATCCTTTCACAAAGTGGCATTGATAATCATCACCATAGGTACAACCAAGGAGCATGGCTCCGTCCATTCCGGCTGAAAGTGCATCCCTGATCCAGGCCATATTCACTGACCCCAAACAGCGCACGGGGATAAAACGGATCATATGGTTAATACCATTCCGTTTCATACCGGCCATATCGAGGGCGGGGTAGGCATCATTTTCACAGACAAACACCACTATTCTCAGTTTATCATCATCGTCTTCCGGAACCTCAACGGCCTTAACCATGGAACCGATGAGATCAATATTATAGTCCTTAAAGCCAATGATTCTTTCCGGACAAGCGCCCATGCAGGTACCACAGCGACGGCAACGGGTGGGATTTGGCAATGGCGTCCCTTTCTCATCATCGTCAAGGGCACCGAAAGGACATTCCTCGGTACACCGCTTACACTGGGTACATCTCTGCATAAAGAACTCGGGATAGGTTGCATCACCGGATCGTGGATGAACGGAGACACCCCGATCAACGGATTCAATACACTGAATCGCCTTCAGCGCCGCACCCGTGGCATCATCCACCGCTTCATCCATATACTCGGCTTTTCGCACCCCGCCACATGCGTAGACTCCGGTTCGCCTGGTCTCGTACGGGAAACAGATAAAATGCGAATCGGCATAGCCATCAAATAACTCAAGATCATTGAATGACGGGCCCTGACGATAGGCGAGATTTATGGAATTTTCATGGAGCGTCATCGGCTCCATACCAGCAGCGAGCACAACCATATCCACATTTATAGTAATGTCTTCACCCAGCAAGGTATCCTCGACGGCAACGGTCAGTGAACCGTCCGCCTCCTCCACCTTCATAACATTACCCTTAGTAAGAAAAATTCCGTCATTGTTCTGAACATTTTTGTAAAACAGCTCCATATGGCCAGGAGTTCTCATATGTTGATAGAGAATATACGCTTTGCCGTCTTCATTATCATCACAAACATACTGGGCCTGTTTCAAGGCCACCATTGAAGTCACGGAATTACAATATGGAAAATCCTTATCATCATCTTTACCGCCCGGGCTCTGCACAAAGGCTACATTTGCAGGGACCTTACCCTCCTTGGCAAGTTTCTCGAATTCGGCATTGGTTACGACATTTTTAACAGTACCATAACCGAGATGTTCATACTGAGAAACGTCAGCAGGCTGCCAGCCGGTGGCCAGCACAACCGCTCCGACCTTCACCGCATCCGGGTTAATTTCAGTATATTTCTGCAGACCTGCATTTGGATCATCCAACTCACCTTTGTCTATCAACTCCTGCTGTTCCACCGTAACTTTGGCGGGAGCATCCCAATCACTGGTAGCACCGGCATCTTTGAAAGTCACCCCGAAATCACCGGGAGCGCCGGTTATCCTTGCCACTTCAACACTGGTCTTAACAGTAATTTTGTCATTTGCCTCCACCACCGCTACAAGGTCGGCGATGGGGTTTTCTTCCAGGTCCACCCAGGGAGCCTTGCTGGGGAAACTCTTCCTCCAACCAAGTGCCTTACCACCGAGTTTATCGGTCTTCTCTGCGATTATAACGTTGTAACCTGCATCCGCAGCCTCTTTCGCAGCAGTTAAACCAGCCAGGCCACCACCCATTACCAATATCGTTTTATGCAGCGTCTCCAGCTTGTACGGCTCCGGCAACTCGGTTTTTTGAGCGCGGGTACAGGCCATTCTCATGTAATCACCGGCTGTTTCCATTAAATAATCAGCCGCTTCCTCGTGGGGTTCTTCACCTTCGGCGGGTTTAACCTCAGTCCAGACAACCTGCTCACGCAGGTTGGCGCGAACGGTAATTTTATCCTCACCAAAATCAAATTCCTGGGCCATTACCCTGGGAGAGCAGGCGCCAACAACCACGGTATTGACCCCTTCTGCAATATCTTTTTCAATAAGAGCTCGTCCATCGGCTCCACAGAGACATTCATGAGACTTACACTCCATGGACATCTCATCCGTTACTATCTCGGCGAGAGCCTCAAGATCGAGCGCATCTCCAATGCCACAACCAGCACAAATATAGGCGCAATATTTTTTATCCATCGATTTTTACCTCCTGGAAACCTGAATTGCCTTTAAGGCAGCAGCTGTTGAAGATTGAGTACAGGTAACTACATCCGCAGCCTTTTTCGCACAACCGGCGGATATCATAGCCTTATCAAAATCAGAAACGATAAATGCATTACTATCTTTCTGCAAATCAACCGATATATCCTCTAAAGCGATCGACGGTTGCATACCTGTAGCCAGAACGGCCATATCAACTTTTTGAGATATTTTTTCGGCGGTCAAAGCATTCTCGGCAACCACCGTAACACCTCCATCCTCTTCAACCACTATGTCCGCGACCTTACCCTTAATAAAGGTGGCATTTTCATCGGCCATCCGGGCCTCACGAAACTTTTCGTATTTACCCGGGGTTCGTAAATCGATATAAAAGACGTATATTTTAGCATCCGGATACTGTTCTCTTACGTAGGACATCTGCTTAAACGTAGCCATACAGCAGATATAGGAACAATACTCAAGATGGTTTTCATCCCTGGAGCCAGCACACTGCACAAAAGCAATTGACTCAATTTCCTTTTCATCACCGGGACGGACAATCTTGCCACCGGTCGGCCCGCTTGGCGCAGCCATCCTTTCAATCATCATATTAGTGACGATTGCCTTAGACTGACCGTATTTAAGATTTTCCATCTTGGTCGGATCATATGGTGTCCAGCCGGTGGCCCAGACAATGGCGGAAACGGATACAGTGAAAATCTTTGCTTCCATCTCAAGATCAATTGCATCATATTTACAGGCATCTTTTACAGCCTGGGCGCCTTCACTGCTTAACGCCGCCTTATCAATCACAAACCTTCTAGGGAATGCCATCTCATGGGGTAGATAAGCGGCCTTACGCTTGTCCATGCCGAAGTTGAATTCGTTTTCGATCTCATCGGGACACACCGCACCGCAATCACCGCAAGCCGTACAGTTACTGTTGACAAACCTTGGTGCGGTCTCCAGCGTCACCTCGTAATTACCGGGTGATCCGCTAACAGACTTAACAGTGGTCATCGTATAGGTACGAATCTTTCGATTGTCCCTGACACGACGAAAATTAATTTCCAGACCACAACTGGGTGGACACAGCTTGGGAAAATATTGATTTAACTGTGCCACACGTCCGCCGAAACTTGCGCTTTTCTCTACAAGAAACACATCATTCCCGACTTCAGCGGTTTCCAGTGCAGCAGTTAAACCACTGATGCCTCCGCCTACGACCAATACCGCACCCGAGGTGCCTTGCTCGTCAGTCATACCTAACCTCCATTATTGCTCTTAAAATATCCTATTGCCAAATACGGCAACTATTCACCAACGCAGATAAACCGGCAATACTAAGAAAATGAAAAAATGCAAAAACCAATACCTTTTTTAGCTTATGTTGAAAAGAGTTGCAAGCATCTCTTACCAAAATAAACCAACCCCCAATGGCGGGATAGGCAATCACGGCCATTTCTGCAAAAAAAGTAATTACGTAGCAAACTCACCCTGAAAAACTATCCGGGAACAAACCTTTAAAAAAATTTCTGTCCAACCAGGGAACAAGGGCGATCATTTCCACAACCATCTCTTTTCAGCCCCCTTACGGTTATAAAAAAAATCTCCAGGAATCATAGATTCCTGGAGATCTCCTACTTCATATCAACAAACTGATCTTTGTCATTACAGCCAGGGGTCAGTCTCGATGATGTTCAAACATTCAACCTTTTCACACTTCCAATCCTGGGTCTCAGGATCGAAAGTGGAGTTAACAAAACACTTCCAGTTTTCATCATCACAAGTCGGGAAATCAGACCTGTAATAGAATCCTGGATAACGGGATTCCTTACGGAACTCGATATGGCGAATATGGGTCTCAACACACCAGATACGATGGTAATTCTCCCAGCAGCGAAGCAGCTCATGGAGATCGCCAGCAGCCATTTTCTCCGCATCTTCACGAAGCAGCTTAAGGAGGTCAAGACAGATATTAAGCAGCTTACCGGAGGTCATGTAGTATGTGGCCACACCACCACCATATTCATCGGTGGCTTTCATAAGACGCATCATAAGTCCAGCGGGCTTGCAGTAATTGGGATTAACATCGGCCGCAGTGGAAGCACCTTTAAACTCTTCATAGATTTTAACCGGTGCATAAATCTCATCTGCGATTTCCTGGGCAGTCTGTTTCAGCTCAGGTTTAAAATCGGCATTGTCGCGACAGAATTTAACCATCTGCTTGGCTACGATACGACCCTCAGCATGGGAACCGGAAGAAAATTTATGACCGGAAGCACCAACACCATCACCTGCGGTAAAAAGACCGTCAACGGTGGTCATACGGTTATAACCCCACTTGTACTTATGGGCACGGGAATCATTTTGCACATCGGGTACCCAGTCTTCATCCGGACCGGAAGTCCAGATTCCGCAACAACCGGAGTGGGAACCAAGCATATACGGTTCAGTCGGCATAATTTCCGAACCAACCTTCTCAGGCTCAACATTCGCACCAGCCCAAAGACCGGCCTGGCCAACTGACATATCGAGGAAATCTTCCCAAGCCTCAGACTCGAGATGTTTCCAGAATTTCTTCAACTTCTTCTCGTCCATACCGGCTTCACGACGCTCATCGATGAAGGCATTGAGAGCAACGTCGGTAGCCATATAGATCGGACCACGACCTTCCCTCAGCTCGTTGATCATCAGGTGGTTACGCAAACAGGTGGGAGTGACCGGAGAAGCACCATAGGGCATGAACTTCTCAAGCTCATCCTTAACCGCGTCGGTATTTGCGTAAAACTCACCAAGACCGTTCTGCACTTTAGCCTTGAAGAGGAGGAACCAAGCACCGACAGGACCGTAACCGTCTTTGAAACGGGCCGGGGTGAAACGGTTTTCCATCATGGTCAGGGTAGCACCAACCTGGGCACACATGGTGTAAGTGGAACCTGCATTCCAAACCGGATACCAAGCGCGGCCTTTACCTTCGCCCGTTGAACGTGGACGGAAGATATTAACAGCACCACCACAAGCGACAACCGCAGTTTTACAACGGAAAACATGAACCTTATTTTCACGGGTCGAGAAACCGGCGGCCCCGGCAATCTGATTGGGCTTGTTTTTATCGAGCAATAATTTAACGATGAACACACGCTCTAAAATATTGTCGGCGCCCAGTGCGGTGGCAGCAGGTTCGGCGACGATACACTTGTAAGATTCACCGTTGATCATGATCTGCCATTTACCTGTACGTACAGGAGTTCCACCTTCACGGAGGGTCGGAGCAGGCTTGGCGCCGTCCAGGTTTTCACCATCGGCATCTTTTTTCCAAACGGGCAATCCCCATTCCTCAAAAAGTTTTACAGACTCATCCACGTGACGACCGCAATCGTAAATCAAATCTTCACGAACAACGCCCATCAGATCGTTTCGAACCATCTTCACGTAATTCTCAATCGGGTTCTCACCGATGTAGGTGTTGATTGCAGACAGTCCCTGGGCAACAGCACCCGAACGCTCAAGAGACGCCTTGTCAACGAGCATAATTTTCATATCTTCAGGGGCCCACTTCTTAATTTCAAAAGCGGTACCGCATGCGGCCATTCCGCCACCGATGATCAATGCATCGACATCATGCTCAACCACCTCTGGGTTCACTACGGCGTTGAGCTCACCTT
>CAZQOD010000138.1:0-7953 GCA_964594945.1 uncultured Desulfopila sp. | reverse complement strand
CCGTTAAGTTGAACATTACCTTTATTTTCTTGTTTTTCTTTATAGGTTTTATGGAGTAAGGCACTAATATCCGTTCAATGAAATATTTATAGATGGATGCCAATTAAAACCATAGATAAAATGCACCACAAGTATATTATTGATACAAAACCTTGGTTTACCAAGCATCCTTGGGAAGGGAAAAAAACGGTAAAAGAAATTAATTCCAAGTCTGAACAACCGTTAACAAGCCATAACATAAAGCAGTTCGACCCAGAATTTACCGGTGGGCATAATGAACGGGACAATGACTTTTTCGGCATCGGCAATACCGCTTATCGTAAATGATTGGCCGATAATGGACGTGGGAATGGCAAGTTCAATATTGATATCAACATTTCCGTAGGAGACCTTAAGATTTCCCGCCACCATATTGGCAATCTCCCCCACCGCATCCTTTACATCATCGTTGATTTCATCAATATCCATTCCCAAAAAGATTGATGTAATTGAGCGGGCCACAGCGGAGGTGCAATGAACGGCAAGCATACCGCGGATGCCTCCCCCCAAACCGATCATACTCGTCAAATTCGACTGAATATCGCAGGATTCACAAAACGAATCGTGGTTAAGATCCACCATCAACATGGTGGAAAACACCTCCCTGGTTCCTTTGACAATTTCCAGCCCGACATCAAACCCGTCAATCATAATACAATCCCGTACATAGAGTAATTTTCAAACCTGCAGATAAAATGATGTAGAAAACAACGCGTTATTTTTCCAACTGCATCTCGATAATAAATTCGCCAACATCGCATACAAACGGAATGATCAATCTTTCAACCTCCTTTGTCGGTTGAAATTCATAATGACTCCCCATTATGGTGGTGGGCAGAGAAAGGTCAATATCTTTACCTTTCCCCGATAAAATCGCCTTTACACTTCCCCCGAGCATATTGGCCAGTTCACCGACGGCATCCTCAACATCTTCGTTAATTTCAGATACTTCCATGCCAAGAAAACTGCCGGTAACGCTTTTGGCCACACCATACGGCAGGTGTATTGCCAACACACCTTTATGGGTTCCCGCCATGCCGATCACCCCCGAAATAGTATCCGTCATGACCGGCTCCTGCTTATTGTATTCTCCGTTCTCCCTTACTTCCATCATAACCATGGTGGAAAAAATCTCCACGGTGGATTCAACGATTTTCTTACTTAACCCCACATTCTTCTCCCCAATTTAACGTGACGATTTCGAGACAACGGCTCTTTTTCTGAATCGAATATCCATTGCAAATATTGCCTGTTGTAAAAATTAAGGTAAGGTCTCCTGCAAGAGTCCTTAAAGCAGTGGTCCCAATACTTCGTTAACCTTATCCGGGGTAAATGGTTTTTTGATGGCCCCTACGGCGCCAAGGGATTTGGCTTCACCGATTATATCATCTCCGGTCTCCGTTGAAATCATCAGAACCGGTATATTTTTAATCCCCTCCCTGGTCGATTTTTCCCTTAAAAATGAAATACCGTCCATATTAGGCATATTAATATCGCTTAAAACGATATCAACGTGGTTACTTTCCAGGACCTCCAGGGCCTCAAGCCCGTCCGCCGCTTCGTAAATATTATCAAACTCGATACCGGCCTGACGTAACGACCTACCCACTATTTTTCTCATCGTGCTTGAATCATCAACCAACAGTACATTCTTTCCCATTCTATTCTCCTGTATTGATAACATTCTCAAATCTAAACAAAAGTGAGCGGATCCCCCCGCCCACACACTTCCTTTCATGAATAGTATCAAGAAGTCATCGTAAAAATCAAATCCGTAACCGAAAATAATTTCCGATTGACTTATCGGATATCTCATACCTCGCCTTATCAGGTATATTCAAAAATCACATTTTTCAGACGTGAAAGTCTGAACAATTTTTTATATGCAATCGCCAACGACAAACAGTTTCAAGTGATTTTGACCCGCAACCAGCACAGTACGGGAAATATGGTCAAATTTCTGACACCATTTTTTCTCCGCTCAGGACATATACAACCCTCAACACATTATTAGTCCTGGACAAAGTGCGGAACAATTATAAATGGAATGCATTTTGCAGAGAAAAGGGCATGAAATTTTTCACAAGCCTTATCATCATATTTACTTGCGGATTCCACAGTCTGGCCTTTGCCTCGACCCTTGAGAAGATATCAAGGGTCGAAACAAAAGATATCATACAGCTCTATTTTAGTTTTGATAGCACACCGGAATTCACCGCACAGCCGAATAAAAAGCGAATAGACCTGCTCTTTTTTAAAACAAAAAGCAGTCCCGGTTTATCATTTTTTGCCCCGGATCAGCATATTGTCAAAATTTTGGGCCGTCCCCATCGGACATCATTTGTTCTTTCTCTCTTTTTTCGTTACGAACCACAAACATTTAAATTGACAAGGAACAAGGACGGCAAGGTGGTTTTTGAAGTATTGCTGGGTAATCAATATAGTCATTCCTATAAAAATCTGGCCAAACACCTGAAAGGGTTGACGATTCTTGACAGAAAAACCGTTGATTTCACGAACCCACTGGTCACCTCACCCTATAAGGATGACTGGATGAGTTTTTTTTCACTTTATGAATCGACCCTTTCCATCGATATACCGGTATCATTTTCCATGGTCCCATTTCCGATTATCCGCCTTCTTCCCCCCGGTCTGATAAAAAATACCCAGCTACTGAGTGGGGATATGTTTGACCTGGCGGACACAAACAACTGGAACCTGTTGGCTCAACAGCTTTTAGAAATGTTGCAAGGAGAAAAAAACGTCGACAACAAAAAACTCCTGGCCCTCACATATGGTGAAGCACTGGCCAGGGATGGCAACTTTAACGGCGCCTTCAAGCAGCTCTATCTTCTAAAAGAAAAATATAAAGATGAACTGATAGGCACCTATGCCCATTACCTGCTTATTAATCTGCGCTCGCGATTTGAAAGCGGCTATATCGCCGCCTACCAATACCGGGAGCTCGCCGCCACAATTCCAGATTCTCTCCCCCTTGCCCCATATTTTCACCTTTCCAGAATAGAAACAACGCTTGCCACATCCCAATTTAAAGAGATGAATATACTCTTACAAAAGGACAGTGTCCCCCTGCCACCGAACATTGAAAAGGCAGTACAGATTCGTCAGGCTGATTATTGGTATGGCATCAAAAAACCGATCAAGGCATACGCGACCTATAAAGCTATTTCCGATTCCCCGCTGCTGCAAACAATGCCCCATTCCCAGGGTGGACTATGCGCCACCCTTTACGCGCAAAAACAATACCATAAAGCCGCCGACTGTTACGAACAACTGGCCGGACTTATCAACGATAAAGAACTCCTCGGTCTTATTTCCTATAGAAATCTCATGTCCCGCCTGAAATTTTCCACAGATCCGACCTTGATAGATAAATTTTCCCAGATCGAAAGCGTATATCCGAATACCGATGCTGGATTCCGCGCCGCTCTGAAGAAAAATGATCTCTATTATCTTCGTGATCAGTCTCCGGCAAAAACGGTGAGCCAAAATTACGGCAAGATAGCTGAAAAAGCCCTGTTACGACCGACATCAGAGGAAGCTCTTTTCAAACAGGCCCTGGTGTTATCGCAAATCCAAGACAACACGACGGCGGTCATTCTCCTGCAAAAACTCCTTCGCAATTATCAGAATGGCCAGGCGAGAAAATCCGCCCAGGCCCTGCTCATCCAGATACTCCCTTTGGAGATAAAAAGGCTGGTGGACAATAAAAAATATATGCGGGCCCTGGTGTTAGCCAAACAAAACAGGGAGCTCTTCACCAACAATTGGATTGATAATACTTTTCTCGTTGATATTGCCGAGGCATACCATAAAATAGGTCTCTTCGACGAGGCCCATAAACTCTACCTGTACCTTATAGAAATATCCCCAACCGAAGAGAGGGAAAACTTCTACCTCCCCATGATTAAGGCAACCTTCGCCCATGGTAACTACTCCCTGGTCGATGATTATGCCTCCCAATATTTTTACAACTACCCACGGGGGAAATTTTCCAGAGCTGTCCAGCTGTTAAGGATAAAAGCCCTTGTCGCCGACGAACGCCTCCAGGAGGCTCTGGATCTTTTACCCACCCCCCTGCCCAGACAAAAAGAATTCCTGCAAATTGCGGCATCACTCTATTACAGGATGGATAACCACGTACTCTCTCTTAAGGCCCTGGAGCAGCTCAGATCATTGCAACAGACATTAAATGGTCATTTTCAATTTTTACTGGCCGAATGTTATTATAAAACAGGTAATTATCCGATGGCAAAACAACTATTTACAACAATAACCCCCAAAAACAATTTTTATGAACAAAGCCTTTTCAGGCTTGCGGAAATCGAACGAAAAAATGGTAATGAACAAAAGGCCCTAAGTTTATTTGCAAAAATTGTCGAGAAAGGAAAGAGCCTCCTTTGGAAAAAATATGCCCGGCGTGAACTACAGTTTGCAAAGGAAACAACGAATATGTAACGATAAACCAAACGCCGATTTTCACAAAACATACAACGGAACACAAAAAAATGAACCTGATAAAACCCTTTGACTATCAGACACAACTACTGGGCAAAGTACTGGATCTCCGCGCGGATAAAGCGCAAATAATCTCAGCCAATATCGCCAACGCCGAAACACCTGGCTTTTCGCCCTCAAGATTTCGCTTTGAGGAAGATCTCGCCCAGGCGATTCAACAAAATAATCACAATCGTCTCACCGTTACAAATCCCGGTCATATCTCATTAACCCCCATCTCTTTCGAGGCTGTAAACGGCAAAATTACAGTTGAAAAGGATCTGCGTGGCATAGGTGACAAAAACGGAGTGAACGTAAACGAAGAGATGATCAGCTTATCGGAAAACGAATTACTCTACGAAACAACGGCACAATTATTGAAGAAGAGATTGGGTCTTTTGAAATATGTTATCTCGGGTGGACAATAAAAAAACCGGCCCGCTAAACCCCAGGAGAAAAAACAATGGATATTTTAAACACCTTCAAAATAAGCGGCTCGGCTCTAAAGGCCCAGACCATTCGTTTAAATACCATCAGCTCAAACCTTGCCAATATCGAGACAACATCAACCCCCGACGGCGGACCCTATAAAAAGAAATCAGTATATTTTCAATCCACACCCCTCACCTTCGGTGATCATCTCAAAAAGCAAACGGCAACCGGGGTCAAGGGGGTTAAGGTAACAAAAATAGTGGAAGACAAAAGTCCACCGAGAAAGGTTTACAACCCGTCCCATCCCGACGCCGGAGAAGACGGATATGTGGACATGCCCAATATAAACGTTTTAGAAGAAATGGTGGACATGATGTCAGCCACACGCTCTTACCAAGCAAATATAACAGTCATAAAATCAGCCAAGAGAATGGCCCTCAAGGCCCTGGAAATAGGGAGGTAGCAACCCATGACAATGATCAACCCCCTGGCATCGACGCCACTCGCTCCACCGTCCGATAAAGATACGGGCTCCGTCAGTCGGACAAAATCCGCCTTCGGGGATATCCTGAAATCAACCGTTAAAAATGTAAGTGATGCGCAAATTTCCGGAGATCAGGCCATCGAACAACTGCAGAGCGGCGAGGCAAGGCATCTACATGAGGTAATGCTCGCCGTGGAAGAAGCAGATATTTCTTTAAGGATGCTTGTCCAATTCAGGAATAAAGCTCTGGCCGCTTATGAAGAGATAATGCGTATGCAGATATAACCTGAAATTTTACACTCAGCGGGTAATTTCTTTTAATCCACCTTACCCGCTGGAAGATGTAGGACATCAACAGCACAAACCCATAATAATATTTCAAGCCGTTGATAACAAAGTTGATTAATAAGCCCCCCCGGGGATCCGGTCTAAGAGCACCGCTGTCACAAAATCTCCCTGGGAACCGGTATTTTACTCCACGTGAGGAAAAGGAATAAACAATGGACGTTGAAGAAAAAGCCATCAGCACGCAGACGGCAATTGAATCACCGGAACCGACCGCCCCGGAAAAGAAAAACATTCTTACCCTTGTCCAGGAGTGGCCCCTCTCCAGAAAGATTGCTACCATCGCCATCATACTCTGCTCAGTTGCCCTCTTTGCCTTCCTCATTGTTCAGGCCCGAACCGCCAACCAACAGCTTCTCTACGCAAATCTGTCACTGACCGACGCCTCCGCCGTTGTCGACTCACTTAAGAGTCAAAAAATTGTCTACACACTTAAAAACGGCGGCAGGGATATCTGGATACCCGCCGAAAAAATATACCAGACCCGCCTGGATCTTGCCGCCAATGGCATTCCCATCGGTGGAGATGTGGGTTTTGAAATTTTTGATAAACAGAATTTTGCCCTCACCGATTATGTACAAAAAGTGAACCATACCAGGGCGCTGCAGGGAGAACTTGCTCGCACAATAACATCACTTTCCCCCGTTATCTCGACTCGAATACACCTGGCACTACCCGAAAAAAGCCTATTTAAAAGCCAGCATAAGCAGGCCACAGCCTCCGTTATTCTAACCTTGAGAATGGGACAATCCCTCAGTAAACGACAGGTACAGGGTATTATACATCTTGTGGCCGGTTCGGTAACGGACCTCCAGCCTGAAAACGTCAAGGTCATTGATTCAAACGGCATTGAACTTGAGAGCCTGAAAAGTGCCGACGATGAATCGCTCTTCTCCGTTAATATGCTTGCTTTCCAGCAAAATGTTGAACATAGAATGGAAATGCGGGCCCAGGATCTCCTCGATAAAACCATGGGCAAAGATAACGCCATGGTAAGGGTGACCGCCACCCTGGATTTTGCAAAAGTAGAAAAGACCCAAGAACTCTTCGACGGCGACGACCCAGTTATCAGGAGTGAACAGGTCAACCGGGAGAGCAGCGGTTCGCAGAGCGCTGGAGGCATTCCGGGCGTACAGTCAAACCTACAGGAAGAGAGTCTCGGTAAAAGTGAAAGCACACCCCGTTCAAACAAACAATCCCGTACAACCAACTATGAGATAAGCAAAACCACCAGTAAAACCGTCAACCCCGTTGGAAGAATAACCAAACTCTCGGTATCGGTACTGGTCGCGGATCGTGTCGAACAAAACGAAAAAGATAAAAAACAGATAATAACACCACGCAGCGCAGAAGAACTTAAGGCCGTAGAAAAGATGGTGACCACGGCATTGGGAATCATCCCCGACCGGGGTGATAAGATAAGCGTTATCTCCATGCCCTTTATTGACTCTTCCCGGACAATGTCCCAGGCTGAAGCGGGTGGCGACAATACACTGTATCAGTATGTTCCCTTCATTAAATATGGTCTTATCGTCCTGGGAATAATGCTTGTTTACCTCCTCCTCATCAGGCCGATTATTAAAACCATGAAAGGAGAAGTAAAGGAACATTACAAGACCGTGGAACAGTTGGAAAACGAACAACAAAAAAGCCTCGGCACGGAGCCGGAAGAGATTGTTTCCCCGCCTGTGGATGACGCCATAACTGCATTACGAAGGGAGGTACAGCAAAACCAGGTACCCTCCGCATTTATCGTAAAGAACTGGATCCAGGAAGGGTAGTAAAATGGCCATTGAAACATTAACAGGGCTCAATCGTGTCGCGGTCCTCCTTATCTGTCTTGGCGAGGAAGCAACTGCAAAAATTTTTGAGGAGCTCTCCGATGAAGAGATACGACTTGTCACCAGAACGATGGCCACTATCGATCATATCCCCATAGATATAAAAGAAAAAGTTTTTGCCGCTTTCCAGGAGGCCCAGCAACAATTTGCCGGTTTATTCGTCAAAGGTGAAGAGTTTGCCCAAAAGGCGATTAAGGCCACCCCTGGGGAACAAAGATCAAACTTCCTGCTCGATCAATTTGTCTCCGGCACGGAAACCAAGTCCCTGGAAACAATTGCCCTGATGGCCCCGCA
>CAZQOD010000137.1:0-7998 GCA_964594945.1 uncultured Desulfopila sp. | reverse complement strand
GGTACGAGACATCGAGATATCGCATATATGCCTGTGGTTAAATTCATCAAGCGCCCCGATTTAGTGCAAAATGGCTCATCCATGGACAAACACCAGCAAAGATTAAATTAACAGTATACGCGACCCCTTAGTTGTTTAAAAGATGATGCGGCTGTAATCTAACTTTGGCGTTATTTTATGTATTCGTCAGTTTTGATGTCGTCATATGTGTCTTTCGTTTATCGACATATCTAAAGAAAACGGGAAAGGCCACAAAGAATAATACGCAGATTATATATTCGATGCCCTTTATATGGGTATAGAAATCCACCATGGTATGGATGGGTTGAATCATGCCGCTTGCCACCAGGTACTGCCTCATTAACTCCGTTACCCGCCAGTTGACCTGTTGCAGCCCTCCAAGTATGGCACCGACCCCCCATAGACCAAAGAGACAACTGAAACCCACCATAAATACGCCAAGGTATTTTTTCTCTTTATTTGCCATATCGTCACTCCCGTGATTGGAGGTGTTAACACATTCAACCACCTGTGATTGCAGTTATATATCCCTTGGCCATATCAATGATGCCGACATTGCATATGCCGGAGACCAGGCAGGATAACGCCCATATGCCTATTACTGCGCTGAGGACACCAATACACTTCAAAGAAAAATCGAGAAGTTCAGAAGCAATATCCACATCAAGCTCTTCTTTTGTGATTATCGGGGTTTTCATAGTGTGCCTCCCATGTGTGATTTTGTGAGCAACTTATTGTTGCTTACCGTCTGAATTGCATCTGGCGTGCCAATATCTTTCGGCTGGTGAAAGAATGTGTATTATAAGAAAAGTAGTTTCCAGCTTAGGTCAACATCCTGAAATTAAAAGAAATAAAATATTTAAGAAAAAAACATAATAATTTAACAGGTCGTTGTTCGGGCGTTGTTGTTGTACCATTGGGAAAAGATATGCAACAGTGCTACATTTCTGTTGTATATCCTTTGAGATAGGTTTTAATCGTCATCAACAATGAAATAGTGATGTATTGTTCATCCATATAGCGGGAAATGTGGTTTAGTGCCTTACTCCATAAAACTTGTAAAGAAAAACAAGAAAATAAAGGTAATGTTCAACTTAACGGGTTCATAACAGCAACGAGGCATTTATACCGGCTTACCGGTCATTTCCGGTGTTAGTACTCTGCGGGAGATTCGTTCCAGTAAAAAACAATGGGCAGGCGATAGACTATAAATCGATAGATCGCAAAATAGAGTCCGTATATGGTGATGGTGATCCAGATCTCTTTCCAGTGTGGCAAATCCTGGTACAGTTGATAGTTGAAACAGATAAGTGATGTATTGAGGCGGTTCCATATTATTCCGACAACCGAAATAAAAGCCGCAATTCGGACCGGCCCGGTCTTGCCGTTACGTACGCCTTTTGCAAAAAGAAACATTGGTAAAATAACGCCTATGGTGATTTCCAGACAATAGTACAGACCCCAGCCGGTCAGGAGATATTCCCATTCATTATCGTGGGCCAGGGCAACCAGTTTGATGGCCAGGTAGGTAATCATTGCGTATGAAGCGCCTTTACCCAGGCCAAGTGTCAAATTATCAATATTGTCTTTAAAAGCGCGGCCGCAACGCCAGTGCATATAGCGGTGGATCAGGGTGGAACTAACGATTACCATACCAAGACCGCCGAATATTGCGGAAACTAAAAAATGCAGCCATTGAAATTCGCTGGAGAGCCACAGGGGGTGAATTTTGGTGGGGGCGTAGGTAAACAATGCCCCCAAAGCCCCCTGATGAAGGGTTGAAAGGATTATCCCGGCAATGGTAAGGCCAATGGCTATCCGTTTTATATAGTGTTTCCAGACCGGTCGGTCCAGCCATTCAAACAGGGCCGGTAATACTTCGGTCAATTGCACCGAGAGATAAGTGGCAACATGCCACGCCACCAGAAAGAGTACGGCGGCCGGGCCGAATGAAACAAACATGGGATAGGCTAGTCGCCAGGGCATGCCTAGATCTACCTCAAGATAGACAACCGCAAAGAAGTAACCGAGTAAACCGTTAAGCAGTGCGAGACGTTCTATTGGATAAAAATCCTCCCGACCAAAAAGGACAACGGTGGTGCCCAGTAGACAACCAGATGCCGATAGCGGTACCATGCCGAATAAACCGAAACCGAGAAAAAGCCCCCAGGGATAGTCGTTGGAACCGTGGGTTACCGCAGCCAAGCCGTATATATAGCGTTGCAGAAGCAAAGGCAGACCCACCGCAAATAATACCAAAAGCAGCCAGTTGATGGGGTTGCGTTGTAACTGCTGCAGGTATTGTTTACCGGTAAATCCTAAAAAGAGTCGTTCTTGCAGAGTCCAGATCGTACCGTTTCTTTTTAGGGAACCGGTAATGGGTAATGTATTATTGCCGGTCAATGATTTCATTGTTTTTCCTCCTGTTCATCTCTGTCGACATGGCCTGTATTTTGTTCCTTGCGAGTGGCAAGCAGGTGGAATCCGGCAAAAAGAGCGGGCCAGATGGTGAGTACCATTGGTACAATACCGAGAAAGTTTTTCACCGAATCGAGGATGGGTGCATCCGAGATATCCGTATTAAAACCTACTTTTTCAAAAGGTACGCTTGATAGATAGAGCCATGAGGTACCACCCGCCTCATATTCGCCATAGATATGATCCACATATTGATCGTTATTCTCGTCAATCCTGCGGCGACCAATTTTCACGAGCTGGTCACGTTTGCCGAAAACCAGTGCGTTCTGGGGACAGGCCTCCACACATGCGGGGGGACGTCCATATTTTAACCTGGTGTCATAACAGAAAATACACTTGAGGATACGGGGTTGAAAGGCACTTGAATATTTGAAGGTCGGTATATAAAACGGACAGGCAACCATGCAGGTACGACAACCTACGCAGACATCAGGATTATAGATAACCGCACCTTCAGGTGTCTTTGTGTAGGCATTGACAAAGCAGGACGAGAGGCAGGCCGGTTCCTGACAGTGGTTGCACTGCACCTTGCGGAAGAGGGGATGATCAAGCTCTAGAGGGTTGTAGCGATTAACCACGGTGTATCTTGTCTCATCTGTGCGTCTTTTTTGGCCATGTTCTTTTTCGTCAAAAACACTTTGGTCGGTAAAGGGCAGCTGTGGTGGAGGGAGTTTCTGCTCTTCATTGCAGGCCGCTTCACAACTCCTGCAACCTACGCATCGGGTCATATCGACCAGTACGCCGAATGAATTTGGATATTTTTTAATGTTATGGGCCTCGGCGGAGCCGGTGGTTGTAAGCATGGCGCCGATTGTTGTCGCCAGGCCGCTTTTGAGAATATTTCTCCGATTCGTTTTCCTTTGCATGGATCCCTCCATTTGCTGTGATTATTTTTTCAGTGCAAAACGAGTTCGTCCCGCCGGAGTAAATTTATGGCAGTCCCGACAGCCCGTGGGTCCGTCTTCAGATCTGTGGCATCCAAGACACTGCAGGTGTAAAGCGCCCACTAAATCCGGTTTATCAATGTGATATACGTATTTTATTACAGATGTTTTTCTGGTGGCACCAGCTTCTTTGCCATGGTGGTGACAGCCGGAACAGGATACGTCGCTGCGGCGCATGGTTTTGCCGTGGCAGCGACCACATATTTTTTTCGCTGTTCCATCGCCTGTGGTATGGTGATGGCATCTGCAGCAGTCATACATCTCTCCATGCATTTGATGGTCAAAACGAACGGGTTCGTACAATTTGCACAGGTAATCGATAACCACCGTTTCGGGGGGTTGTTTACTCTCCTTTGCCATGCCCCGAGTGGAAAAAATGCAATACAGGAGGAATAATATTGCGGGGAATATTATTTTTACGGTTCTTGATAATGGTTGCATTGTCAGGGCTCCTTTTTTATCAGCAAATTTTGCACATAAGTTTGTAATTTTCACTGCTTAGCGGAAATGTGGACAGGATTTAATTATCGAAGAATATGGTTGGCGTCTTAAACGTCGCTTAGATATGGTTTTTCAGTTATTGTCAACCGGTCCGCTGAAATAACATTGCAGTATTATGTCCATTTCTTCCGCATCGATGGTCTCGTTTATTAATAATAGTTCGGCCAGTTCGTGGATGAGTCGGTTGTGGCTGCGCAGAAGTTTTTCTGTTTCCGCGTAGCAGTCGTTTATTATCCTGCGCACTTCAAGGTCAATTTCCCTGGCCGTTGCTTCGCTGAAATCTCCCCTGATATCTACATCACCGAGAAATCGCTGCTGTTTTCGACGATAGACGGTGGAACCGAGTACTCCGCTCATTCCCCATTCACAGACAAGACGGTTGGCGATATCGGTGGCCGCCCCAATATCGTTTGCAGAGCCGGTGGAGAGATGGTTGAAAACGATTTTTTCGGCAATTCGCCCACCGAGGAGGACTTTTATACGGTTGAGTAGATAGACAAGGGAGTAGGTATAGCGCTCTTCGTAATCCACTTGCTGGGTTAGGCCAAGGGCTATCCCCCTTGGAATAATAGTGATTTTGCGCAATTTATCGGTGTCCGGCAGCAGACTGGCGACAATGGCGTGTCCCGCTTCGTGGTAGGCGATGATTCTTCGCTCCTGTTCGTTTATCGCCGAGTTTTTACGTTCCAGGCCCAGTGTAATTTTGTCCTTGGCCTCTTCAAAATCACCCATTTCCACCCATTTTTTCTTCTGACGTGCGGCGATTAATGCAGCTTCATTGACCAGGTTGGCAATATCGGCACCACTGAAACCTGGTATGCCTTGAGCAATAACAAGGAGATTGAGGGAAGGAGAGGTGGTTACTTCCCTGGTATGTACTTCTAAAATTTTAATTCTTCCCTGGAGACTGGGCAGGGAAATTGTCAGTTGTCTATCAAATCTGCCGGGTCGTAGGAGGGCAGGGTCAAGGATGTCGGGGCGGTTGGTTGCGCCGATGACTATAACCGTTTCATTGCTGGCGAAACCGTCCATCTCCACCAGCAGGGCGTTGAGTGTCTGTTCCCGTTCTTCGTGGGAACCGTTGTGGCCGCCGCTTCTTTTGGAGCCGATCGCGTCGATTTCGTCTATGAATACAATGCATGGCGCGGTCTGTTTGGCAAGTTTAAATAATTCTCTTACCCGCGAGGCACCCACTCCGGCAAAAACCTCTATAAAATCGGAGCCTCCTATTAAGTAGAAGGGTACCGAGGCCTCTTCGGCAATGGCACGTGCCAATAATGTCTTGCCTGTACCCGGAGGACCTTGTAATAACACTCCTTTAGGGATTCGCCCGCCCAGGACATTGTATTTTTCATGGTTTCTTAAAAAGTCGACGATTTCCCTCAGTTCTTCCTGAACTTCGTCAACACCCGCCACATCGGCAAATGTCTTGCTGTCATCAAGATCAGCACTAACCAGAAAACGTTTGTCTTTCCAGATGTTATCGCCTTTAAAAGAACTTCTGGAGAAGATGAACCAGATGCCGGTTAGCAACATGGCAAAGAAAAAGACCAGCATTAATCTGTCCAGTAATGTGACGGGTTTTTCGCAGTCAATGACAACATTATTTGCCAGTAAAATCGGTATAAGTGATGGAACATCCGGGAGATAAACGATAAATTCCCTGTCATTTTTCTCAACTCCGTAAAGCTCTTTTCCCTTGAGACGTACAGAGGTGATTTTACCGGCCGTCAAATCGGAGAGAAAGTCTGTATAGGGACGTTGGGGTGGGGTCGAGTCCAATAACCAGACATTGTACGCAAGTACCGCCAGAATCGTTAAAAATATTAATAACAGGCCGCTCTGCAATCTATTTTTCATGGGAGAGCCTCTTTGGGGTCGGAAAAAGATATAAGGCCGCCGACAAGATGGTCAAATATTGTGAAATTATCGGGCCAGGAAGAGGTGTTGTAACGAAAGGCAAATTCGTTGAGATAGCTTTGCAGGTGTTTGATATTAATTGATCTGCGGTAGACGGCGTTTAACCATGTTTCCATTGTCGTAAAGAGATATTCGCTTTGACTTCTCTGTTCGTTGTTACATGGCATGGGGGTGTGGTGTCTGGACATTAGCAGGGGGATTTTTTGGGGGTCGTGAATCAGAATATCCGCCTCTTTTTCCACCATCTTAGCCAATGTGTTTGCTGTTATGGTCCCGTGTTGTTTGACCAGGGAAAACCGTACCCGGTTCCCCGGCGGGTGGTTAAAGTGGTCGAGTTCCAGAACGTAGACTATTTCGGGGATGTGACCATGACGGGTTGTTGCAACCGTTAAGGGAACAGTGTTGATAATTACCGTTCCCCGACATTTATCCGATTCTGCCAGTGTTGCGCCACGGCGTATCTTTTGTAACCAGCTCCAGGCTGTCTGGTAGCAGGAAAGCTCCATTAAACGTTGCAGCTCTTTTGCGCTCATGCCCTGTTTCCGTAAGCAGAATTGCCAGGCAACGATCATCCAGGCGACCAGACTTTTTTTTGTGCCGTGCATCAGGGTCCGTGCCGTTATTGAATTGAGTTTACGGCAATATTTGCATACCACGGTGGGGGCTGCCGGCATCTCCTTTTGCAGGGCTCCGCAAAAGGAGCATTGAAAACCATGTGGCCATCTCTTCCGGAAAAGATATGCAACACAGGCCCGGTCGCTTGTAAGGGGCGGGCATATAATTTTTTCATGTGAGACAACCATCTTCATCCCCTAATTTTATCTCTGTAACTTGTTCCTATCCTGCTCAGTCCTTTATTAGCATATGTAATGCCATTTTGATCACCATTCGGTCGGTTGTAATATGGCCGGAGGTTATTATAAAAAATATCTTTTTATTCAATGTGTTGTGTGGCGGCTGTGGTGGTAGGGAGCGTTGGAGAAGGGGGCTGTAAATAAAGAATACGGCAGCCGAGGCAGGGAAAATGCCACATAACCATGGTATCGCCACAGAAGTGTGGCAACAGTTCTGTGGCAGCAGTCCGCTGGAGACGGCGGTTTGGAGATATTGTCGGTTAGTGGGGGTTGAGGGACGTAAGGCACTAACAGGAGAAGAGATCCGTGGCGATATGCAATTCCCGCATTTTTCGATATAGGGTGGAACGGTCAATCTGTAAAATCCGGGCGGCTTTGGCCTTGTTACCACCCGCCTTACGTAAGGCCGCCACGATTTTTTCGCGGGCCTGTTGTTCCTTTTCCGTGGACAGTTGTTTGTCGCTTCGTAATGTGTATGATTTGTAGACGTGGGTAGATGGTGGCAGTACCTGTCCGTGGGCCGATTGCTCCTGCCCCGTTATTTCCGGGGGCAGCTGTTGGGAAGAAATGGTGGTGCCGTTACAGAGAATGCACGCTCTTTCAATGGTATGTTCCAGTTGTCGCACATTACCCGGCCACGCATAATTGTTGAGCATGGTCATGGCTTGTTTGGATATACCGGTTATTTTCTTAGCCATTTTCTCGGAGTAAAAATGAATAAAATGATCGGTCAGGATGGCTATATCGTTACCACGATCTTTTAATGGAGGAAGGTGAATATCAATGATAAGGAGACGAAAATAGAGATCTTCTCGAAAACTACCGCTTTTCACCTTGTCTTTTAGGTCCACATTGGTTGCTGCCACAACGCGGACATCGACATGAATCTCCTTGTCCCTTCCCACCGGATAAAAGGTCTTTTCCTGTAAAAACCTGAGTAGGCGCAATTGCATGGTCACGGATATATCACCAATTTCATCTAAAAAGAGTGTACCTCCGTCCGCCTGGAGTATTCTGCCGGTTCTGTTATCTTCAGCCCCGGTAAATGATCCTTTTTTATGACCGAACAGTTCACTTTCCAAGAGATTATCAGCTATTGCCGTGCAGTCGACCATGACCAGAGGGCGGTTGCGCCTGGGGCTTTCCTGGTGCAGGGCATGGACGACCAGTTCCTTGCCGGTGCCGCTGGCCCCCGTGATCAGCACCGAGGTATCAACTTTACCGATATTTTCAATCAGCATATAGACATTTTTCATCGCTTGACTGGATCCGATCAGCCT
>CAZQOD010000136.1:0-8225 GCA_964594945.1 uncultured Desulfopila sp. | reverse complement strand
TTCTTATCTGGTATCAGATCCCTATTGCTATCGAAACAGTCCCCGGCATATACAGGGGGAGCATTGTCTTTGAACTCAATTCCAGGCAGATAAAGTATCCCGTGGAGCTTGAAGTCTTTGATTTTACCCTTCCCAAAGTTGATATAGCGGCGGGATTTTTCGGTCTTGATCCCTTTACGGTTAAATATTTTAAGGGGCAAGGGGTTGACGATTTACTGGAGAGAAATCGTTTTGTTATGTTGGAGGAGCTACATAAAAGGGGCTTTAGCACCTGGAGTTCGCTGCCCCCGGCTGAGTTTGTTGAAAAAGACGGTGATCTTTATCTTCAAGCCGCAGGTGTTGATGCCCTTATGAAAAAGGCAAGGCAATTGGGTTTTTCCCGGCCGGTCTTTACATATGGCGGCGGTTTCCCCGTGGATCCTGATGGATATGACGGGGCCCGAAAGCCAGGCCGGGATAAATATCTGTTGCGTAAAGCTGCCCTTTTACAGCAACATATGCGCCTGGAAAAATGGTTGCCCGTGATTTTTTCGATTACGGATGAGGCCTGGGGATATTCTCAACGTGTTGACAGGGATACGAAGAGGGCCGAAATGTTGAAAAAATATTTTCCATACCTGGGCCGTGGCGGTTTCAGTCGGCCAATAAAAAAAGGGCAACCCGGCGCGGATCTGAACCTGTTATTGACGGATATCTCCCTGTCAAGCACCACGAGAGAGTATATTAATATTCTTAAAAAGAATGGTGTACGCTGGGGGCTCTACAACCAGGCCATCGGCTTGTTTGAAAATAATAGAGCTTCTTTTGGGGTTAATCTGTTTAATGCAAAAAAGAAGGGTGCTGACCACTATCTGGAATGGTTCCTGGCCCTGGCCCAGAATTATCCCTACTTTGATCTGGATGGTCGGGAAAATGATGCGATGATGGTTTTTCCCAGGAGAGATGGCGATTTTGATTACGGCCTGAAATTCGAGTGGGCAAGCCAGGGGTTGGAAGATTATCGATTGCTTCAGCTGGCGGGGGAAAATTCCGTGGAGGAGGACGACCCAAGGGACTGGGATTTTTTCAGGGAAAGGCTTTACAGGAAAATTGTAAAAAAATAATAATCGCGGCGCGTATGCGAAGTGGCAGCAGACCGGATAAACCACATCATCAAAATGAATAGTAAAGCCGATAATAACACATATTCTTTTTTCGTTTCGTTGGCTTTGGTTGCCTATATTTCGAGGATCGGGGAACTTGTCCCCGTCTTGGGCAGGTTACGTATAAACCTGCTTCTCTTTGTTGTCACTCTCGTTATTTTTTTTATATCCGGGGCCAGTAGGAGATTCAGGTGGCAGGATAATGGCGAGTTGAAGTTGCTTTTTTTATTTCTTTTTCTCGGTTATTTATCGGTACCTTTTTCCGTATGGCCGGGCCATGCCTTTGCAACCTGTAATACCCTGCTTATTAATTGTGTATTTTTTTTATTTTGTCAGTCAATCATCGTTGATGAAAAACGATTTTTTGCCGCCGCCAAAATTGTTGTTGTCAGCTGTGTAATATTGCTGTTGGGCCTGTTTTTCAAACCGGTGGAATCGGAGATAGGGAGGTATACAACCACCAATACCTACGACCCGAACGATATCGCCCTGCTTTTTGCTTTTTCGTTTCCTTTTGTACTTGGTTTTTATCTCTCAAGAAAAAACTGGGGTAAGTTTTTAAGTTTTTTGGTCCTGGTTGGTTTGACCCTTGGCATAATAATTACGGGTTCCAGGGGCGGGATGCTGGCTCTGGGGGTTATAGTCTGCCTGGCGGTCTGTTCGTTCAAACTGAAATTAAAGACAATTGAACGTATAGCCGTGCTGCTCTGTTTTGTTGTTGTTCTCTTTTCCGCCAGGGGAGAGCGCATGAGGGAACGTTTTACAGCCCTTTTCAATGGTGAAGATTATAATATAACCCAAAGCGAAACTTCCTCGGGGGGGCGGCTGGCAATTTGGCGTTCGGGCATTGTTATCTTTAAGGACAACTTCCTTATCGGTGTAGGGGCGGGGAATTCTTCCGTTGCCATGGGAGAGACGGTGGGGGGGTGGAAAACGATGCATAACTCTTATTTGCAAGTAGCGGTGGAACTCGGAGCGGGTGGATTCCTGCTGTTTTTACTATTGATTAGGCAGATTAGAAAAAATTGTAATGAAAGTATCCGACTTTTGCAGTTAAAAGAAAATCCTGATGAAAACCTTATTTCTTTTGCCGTATCATTGAAGTTGAGTCTCTACGGTTATGCTCTGGGTGGTTTTTTTCTTTCCCAGGCGTATTCGCTGGTGATACCGCTCCTGTTGGCATTTTCTTCTCAGTTGCAGGAGATTGCGGTTCAGCGGACGGACGAATAATTTGCAGGATAGTTATAAATCATGACACCTGCTTGGGTTGTGAATAAAAAATGAGTTTACGCATAGATATCTGTTAACCGTCACTGTTTGATCATGTTATGAAAATTCTCTTCCTGCTTCCCCATATAGACGATCCCTACGCGGAACATTTTTGTTCACGTTTCAGGTCATTGTCCAGGGTGTCCAGCGGTCATGTAATTTTTTTCAGCAGGCATGGCAGGACGCAGCTGAAGGTGGACAACTACACCTTGCATATGTTTCCAACTCTGCGTAATCGTAATCTGTTTATAAAGCTGTGCCAGTTAATCTCCATTATTAATTACGGAGCAAGACTTGTCAGGCGAGAGAATATTGCTGTTACGTGCGGTTATGATCCGTTGAAACTAGGGATTATCGCGACATGCATCAAGTTACTGGGTGGTTGTCGGTCGGTGGTTGAAATTAACGGTCATATAAAGGATGCCAGGGCCGCCCAAATTGCCGATCCGACCTCAAGCAATTGGCTTAAAAAGCATGCTTTTAATATTATCGGGCGCCTGACCATCTATTATGCAGACGGCGTTAAACTGTTAAACGAAGAACAATTTAACGAGTGGCAGGCTGTTGCCGGGGAAAAACCCTGTTTTATCTTCCCCGATTTTGTGCCGGTGTCTCTTTTTCAGCCCGGTCTCCGGGAGGGGCAGTATATATTGTGTATGGGCTTCCCGTTTCGAGTGAAGGGTGTGGATATCCTGATGCAGTCATTTTCTCAGGTGACCGGTGAGTTCCCGGAAATCACATTGAAAATTATGGGGTATTGCCCTGAAAACGAACTCAGAGAATGGCGGGAAAAGGCGGATGGTATTCCTGGTATATATTTTTGTAAACCCGTGGCAAACAGTGAAGTGGAGAAAATTATAAATAACTGTGTTTTTCTGGTCCTTCCTTCAAGAACCGAGGGAATGGGACGGGTTCTTGTTGAGGCAATGGCCTGTGGAAAGGCATTGCTCGGTTCCCGTGTCGGTGGTATCCCCGAAGTTATTAAAGAGGGAGAAAACGGGTTGCTGTTCGAGAGTGAAAATATTGAGCAACTCACCGGGGCCATGAGAAAATTACTGGCGGATGGTTTACTTCGCAAGACCATGGAGCAAAATTCATTACGGAGAGTTCGCACCGTTTTCTCGGAAGAAAGATACGTGGACAGTTACCATGCCATGCTCACGGGTATAAGCAATGGCGGGTATGCAAAACAAAAAGGCATCGTATTTAAAAAGTATTAAGCGGATATTTTGCATACAGGACTGATATAAGGGGAAGTGTGGCCGGATTAAGTGCTAAGGAAAGTATGGTATGGATGGTTGGTACCAGTCTGCTGGGCCAGGGGATTACCTGGGTTATCACCATTTTTGTCGCCAGGATGCTGACACCGGAAGATTACGGTCTTGTCGCGCTCTCCGGCCTCTTTACCGTCTTTGCCAATATCGTCTGTGAAATGGGTCTTGGTGCGGCCGTGATTCAATCGGACAGCGTGACCGGGGAAGAGCAGCAGTCGCTTTATTGTTTTTCCCTGCTTATGGGTCTTTGTATGTTTATTATCGGCTGGAACGTGGCAGCGCCGCTCATGGTTCTGATCTTTGACGAACCCAGGCTGAAAGGGCTGGTGCAGTTTTCGAGCCTGGTCTTTTTGTTTTCGTCCGCCAAGTCGATGCCGCGTACCTTGATGATAAAGGAAATGCGGTTTGATAAAATCGCGAAGATTGAAATGGCGTGTCGCATATTAACGTCTTTTGTGGTGCTTATTGCGGTAGTGCAGGGTGCCGGAGTTTGGGCTTTGGCAGCGCAGTGGATTTTGTTTGAGTTGTTCCTGTTTATTTTTTTCTTTTCCTCTGTTCCCGTTATACCTTGCTTTAAGGTCTCGTTTAGTAAGATAAAGCCGCTGCTTATTTTTGGTATGCATTTGATGGTTCGGACAATATTTACCCAATTTTACAATATGTGCGACAGTGCCATAATCGGAAAACTTGGCAGCCAGTCCTTTTTGGGTGGATATAATTTTGCAAAGCAGCTCACCAACATCCCCTTTGATAAGATTATCGGCCTGATTAACAGGGTCCTTTTTCCGTTTTTTTCCAAAAATAAAGGCGAAACTGAAAAATTACGGCACTGGACGATCCTTTCGGCGCAACTGCAACTGCTTATTGTTGTACCTTTTTATATTTTTCTCTTCTATTGTGGGCATGAGGTGGTGACAGTGCTCCTGGGGGAAAACTGGTTGATCGCCGTTTTTCCTCTGAAAATTCTCAGCGCCGCAAATATTTTCAGGGTCGCTGAAAGCTATAACACCAATCTGTTGACTGCCCTGGGCAAGACGGCGGAGCAGGTAAAATATGTTATGGCGATGTCTCTGGCTATCATCGCGGGAATGCTTGCAATTTATTTTGTCTTCGGCATAACCAGTTCAATTCTGGTCTGGGTGATTTTTTATCCTGTTCTTACCATGGTTTTGAGTTTGTATACCTTGAAGATGATAGATCTCAGCGGCGGTGTTTTATTAAAAGAGACTTCGACGATCCTATATAGTATCGTCGCTCTTCTGGTCGGATTACAGGTTATGGATCTGTTGCTGAGCGGTACTGTCTGGTTTACCCTGGTGGTGAAAATTCTTGTGGGTGGTGGATTGTACTGTTCCGCCCTGGCAATACTGGATCTGCAAAGAATAAAAAAACTGGTGGCCATGATCGTTTAGTGCTTTACTCCATAATTGCTATCAAAAAAACAAGCAAATGGAGAAGGGTATTTAACCACGAAAATAGTTAGATACTTCCAAAGCACTTACTTGCAGCTTATCTGCGTTAGGTATCCTTTGCTGCTTACGGGGTTATTGATATGAAGTCTCGAAGATTAAAAGGTGTATTTGCCGTAATTCGAAACGTTCATTGCTTGCTGCGACCACGTCGCTCACTGAAAAAAAAAGTGCTTTATTTTACGCCGGTTTTTCCGCCCTTTTTCAGCGGGGCCACGTATCAGGCCCTGACCCTGGCCCGGGAGTTGCGGCGACGTAAGTGGCGGATTTTTTTTATCACCCTCAGGGAACGGGAAGATGGTGATGGCAGGGCTGGTTTTATCGAACGATATAAAGGATTTTCCGTCTTTGTTGTTCCTGTGAAAAATTATCAAGCCGTTATAGCCGGGGGCTGTAGCAGGTTTGCGATTCTGCGGCTGATTTTCAGGCTGTTGTTTGTCTGTTTTAAACTAAGATCTCATTATCGCGTGTTTCACAGCCATGTCTTTGCTTTTCCGTTTTCCATTTTGGGTATATTGGGATTTTTGCCCGGCAAGATGACCGTTGGTAAAGTTACCATGTCCGAGGAGCTGGCTTTTAGGAATATCGGGCGGTTGGCCGGGAAAATGCACAGATTATTCTGCCGTTCTTTTGATTATTCGGTGGCTATAAGCATTGAGATTAAAGAATCTCTTCTGAAAATTCCCCTGGCAGAGAAAAAAATAATTAATATTCCCAATAGCGTGGATAGTCGCATTTTTACGCCAGTGAAACCGGAAATGAGGGAAAGATTGCGTCAGGAATTAAAATTCCCCGACGGGTTTATTTTTATCTTCGTGGGGGGGATTACATATAGAAAAGGTGTTGATCGACTGGTGCGAAGTTGGTGTGAATTTAATAAAAAATATCCTGCCACCAGCCTGATTTTACTGGGTCCCCGTTCAATTGATGAAGGAGCCGTGGGGGATAGGTACTGTTATAATGAAGTTGTCGGGTTTATAGGTGAAAATAATCTTTCTCAAACGATATCCATGCCCGGAAAGGTTGATAATGTACACCAATTTTTGCAGTGTGCAGATATATTTGTTTTCACTTCACTGCTTGAGGGAATGGCCAATGTGGTACTTGAGGCAATGGCCTGCGGTTTACCGGTAATATCCACCCCCGTAAGTGGTATTGTTGATATTATACGTAGCGGTGAAAATGGAGAAATAATCGACCGGCAAAATCATGATTCATCGCAATTAGTGGCAACAATGGAAAAATTATATCTTGATAAGAGTCTGCGCAAGAAATACAGCAGGGCCGGTTTGGCTGTTATTGCAGAAAAATTTTCACTGGACTGCGTTGCTTCCGGTTATGAACGACTTTATCAAAAGAATCGAAAGGTTATGGTGGAACGGATATGAGTATCTTTGGATTATTAAAAAAGATTTCTAGGTTTCTAAATAGACAATCCAGGGTGGATCGTTACCGTAAAAGGGGACTGATTGTGGGTGAGAATTTCCGAATGCTCGAAGATGTTCAGATTGATTATTCCCATTTATGGCATGTGGTTATCGGTGATGATGTTACCCTTGCCCCCGGTGTCCGCATATTGGCCCATGACGCCAGTACAAAGCGGCATCTGGGCTATACAAGAATCGGTAAGGTGAGGATCGGCAATAGGGTATTTATCGGGGCGGGATCTATTATTTTACCGGGTGTTGCCATAGGTGATAATGTTATTGTCGGTGCCGGGGGCATTGTTAGTAGAAATCTTGAAGCAAATCATGTGTTTGCCGGAAATCCTGCTAAAAAGATCTGCAGCCTGGAAAATTTTCTGGCCAGAAAGAAAGAAGAAATGGAATCTTCTCCGGTCTTTTCTGAAGAATATACAATGGAAAAAGGAGTAACCGCGGAAATGAAAAAAGAGATGAATCAAAGGATGATCGCGGATATTGGTTATATAATTTGAATTTTTCTCAGTAGGATACGAAAATTTATTTCATTTTATAATGTTAAATTAATGAGTTGTTAATTGTCATGTTAAATAAGCCGAGGCGACAAGTTAGAAAGATAGCAGTTTTTCCACTGGGTAATATCAATGTGCCAAGTAGTAGGTTGCGGATATTACGTTATAAGAAAATGTTTGAAAATTTAGGTATTAAGTTCCTCATTTTTTATGAGGAGCCGATTACATATGCTGAAAAGTTAGTAAATATATTTCATTTTATAACTGCAGATTTATTATTTGTTCAAAAAAGAATATTCACTGGAAAAAAGAATCTTCTAAGTAAAATATTTAATAAGAAAGTTGTATTTGATATTGATGATGCTATTTATGTTGATCAAAAAACTGGTTTGGTCAATGAAAAAGAATTGAATAAATTATTAAAATTTGTGAGCAGTTGCCGGTTGGTGGTTGTAGGCAATAGTAATCTGGGTGCAACATTATTACCATATTCTCAAAAACAACTTACAATGATTACATTGCCGGTAAATTCTTCAAAACCTCATCCCCATAAAATTTTTAATAATATACGTATAGGTTGGATCGGAACAAAGCATAATTTGCCGTATCTGGAGGAATTAAAGAGTGTCTTTGTCCAATTGCAAAGAAAATATCAGTTCGATTTGGTGGTGATCTGTTCTGATAAACCAACTTCATTTAATGATATAAAATATACATTTATTAAATGGAACCTGGATGTCGATATGAATATTTCCAGATATTTTGATGTTGGTATTATGCCGTTACCGGATAATAGATGGACGAGGGGCAAATGTGGTTATAAAATTTTGCAGTATTATTCCTTTGGGCTTCCTGTTATTGCCTCGCCTGTTGGTGTTAACAGGGAATTGGTTATTGAGCATGAAATAGGTTTTTTGGCTGGCACTGTCGACAAATGGTATGAATATCTTGAATTATTCATTAGAAACCCTGATATTGTACCTCGGATGTCTGTCGATGTTTCAGAACATTTTTTAAATAATTATTCTTCGTCAAAACAGTTTCAGCTATTACTCGATAACATGAATGAATTGCTTTGATTTTTATAATACTATTGAAAAAGTAATTGCATTATTTTGTAGTAAAAATTTTTATTGCA
>CAZQOD010000135.1:0-8420 GCA_964594945.1 uncultured Desulfopila sp. | reverse complement strand
CTTCTGCTTGTGGTCCCGTTATGCATCCCGTATCTTTTTACAACTATTTCAGTGTAAAGTGGTTGATGAGGAAAGTCTGTACCAACAATGTCTTGCTGGATCATGGCAGGATTATTTTGGGGAAGAGGCTTGTTTTGCCGTTAATTGTACAATGTCGGGGAACGCGCCGTTTTCCCATAACAGATACGCGGCATTAAAAGTAAAAGATGCGATTGCGGATTCTTTTCGTGACAGAACCGGGGTGCGACCGTCGGTGCGCAGGGATAAACCTGATTTTCAAGTACATCTTCACCTGGAAAAGGAGACGGCGACACTGGCCTTGGATATGACCGGTGAAAGTCTCCACCGCCGGGGATATCGTGGCGGGGCGGGGCGAGCACCCCTTAAGGAAAATTTGGCTGCGGCCATGGTTGCCCTCGGTGGCTGGCCCCGAGAAGATAAGACGGTTTTTCTGGATCCGATGTGTGGTACCGGCACCTTGCTTATTGAGGCGGTTCTGATATCTGCCGATATTGCTCCCGGTTTATATCGAGATTATTTTGGTTTTTGGGGGTGGAGGGGGCATGATAAGCAGTTATGGCAGGAACTGCTTAAGGAGGCGGAGGCGCGAAAAGCGGCAGGGTTGGAAAAAATAAAATATATTTTCCAGGGTTATGATTGCGATCCTGTGGTGGTCAGCAGTGCCAGACAGAATGTGGAGCGAGCTGGTTTAAGTGATTATATTCAGATCAAACAGGCGGAGTTGGCCACCCTTAACCCGCCGGGGAAAAGTGGTCTTATATTATCCAATCTTCCCTATGGAGAACGTTTATCTGAAACGGCCCTGGTGGCAAAACTCTATACGGCTTATGGGCGGATTTTAAAGGAGAGGTTCAAAGGTTGGCGGGCCGGAGTATTTATAGCAAATCCCGAATTAACAGATTCTTTTGCTCTTCCCTGGCAGCATAAATATAAACTTTTCAACGGTTCTATCCCCTGTCGGTTACTGACATGTTCAGTCCCTGATATTGTTGATGAAAAATTCTGGTGGAAACCCACCCACCTGACATCCGGCAGCGATGATCCTTTTGCCAACAGGCTGCGAAAAAACATTAAAAAAAGTCTTAAATGGGCCAAACGGGAAAAAATTAACTGTTTTCGTATTTATGACCGCGACTTACCGGACTATAATTTAAGTATTGACCTTTATGATAAATGGGTACATATCCATGAATATGCACCGCCCCAAACCATTGATCCGGCTGTGGCCGAAAAACGGCTGCGGGTTGCCGTAAAGACTGCTAAAGATATTCTTGGTCTGCGGTCTGACAGGGTTTTTATAAAAAAAAGGGCGCGACAAAAAGGGAAAAAACAGTATGAAAAAAAGGGATCCAGGCAAAAGATGCATATTGTCCGGGAGGGGTTATGTTATTTCCTTGTGAATTTTAGAGATTACCTTGATACAGGTCTGTTTCTTGACCATCGTCCCCTGCGCAGGAAAATTTTTATGGAGGCAAAGGGTAAACGATTTCTCAATCTTTTTGGTTATACAGGTACGGCTTCGGTACAGGCGGCAATGGGCGGGAGTTCGTCCACGTTAACAGTTGATCTTTCCGCAACTTATCTACACTGGACGCGGATGAATATGGCCCTTAACGGGCTTGGCGAGATAAATAATCAGGTGTTGCAGGCGGATTGCCTCCAGTGGTTACGTGAATGTGATAATTTATACGATCTGATTTTGCTTGATCCCCCCACCTTTTCCAATACCAAGAAAAAGGGTCGTATTTTCGATATACAAAAAGATCATATAACCCTTATTAACCTGTCAATGTCTCGTTTAAGTTCGCTGGGTACGCTCTTCTTTTCCACAAACTACAGGCAGTTTAAGCTCGATGAAGAACTTAAGAAACTTTATGATTTCATCAACATTTCCCAACAGACAATTCCTTTTGACTTTTCCCGTAATAAAAAAATTCACATGTGTTGGCAAGTGCGAAAAAAGAAACAGCAGTAGGGGGTTAGTGGTCATATATAGGAATGATAAAAAACCGGGTTACTGTACGAAATCTTTTCCAATAACAAACGTATCGTGATAGGATACGCGCTTATAATGTGGATGGGGTTTAATTGCATGTTCATAGGTTTTTAAAAAAGCCGGAGGAGAGACGTGTTAGGGATTAAAGAGCTACAACAACAGGTTATGGCTTTGCAGGCAGAGGTTGAGCGGCAGAAAAAAACCAATGCAACACTGAAAAAGAGATTTTTGCGTGGGGTGATTGGTAGCGGCGGCCACCCCGCCAGGGCGGAAAAATTTGAGTGTGGTGCGGCTCGATCCGACCTGGCCAACCGGGCTAAAAGCGTTTTTCTGGAAAACGTCAGCCACGAGATACGGTCATCGATGAATGGTATCACCGGTATGACCAGCCTTGTCCTGGAGACGGACCTTACAGCTGAACAGCGTCAATATTTAGAGATGGTCGGCGCCTCCGTTGATCGTCTGTTGGAGGTTGTAAACGAGGTATTGGACTTTTCCCGCATTGAAAGCGGTGAAGTGGATATTTGTTGCGAGGATTTTAATTTAAAAGGGAGCTTGGACTACGATCTCTATGTTTTAAGCGGTGGAGCCAGGGAAAAAAATATTGATCTGACCTGTACCATTGATCCGGCCGTTCCCGCCTATGTTCACGGGGATCCGGCCAGACTGATTCAGGTGTTGACTAACCTTGTCGCTAACGGAATCAAATATACGGACAGGGGTAGTGTGGATATTAAAATTGAAAATAACGGCTATGACAAAGAGAGAAACCTTGTTCTGCGCTTCATCGTGGAAGACACGGGTTGTGGAATTGCTGCGGATAAATTGGAACTGATCGCCCATTATTTTAAACAGAAGGTAAAACCCCACGTTTCATTACCCCTAACCGTGGGAACAACGGGTCTTGGTTTAACCGTTTCCAGCCAATTGGTGAAGTTGATGGGTGGGGAGATCGGTGTGGAAAGCGGTGTTGACGGCACAAAATTTTGGTTTACTCTGCCCTATAAAGAAGTCTCCGATGTTATCAGTTTTGAGGAAAAGACAAAAAGAACCCTGGAAAATATTGAGAAAAGTGGTCTGTATGCCCTGCAGGGTGCGAAAGTGTTGCTGGCCGAAGACGAGTATATCAACAGGGTCTTGCTCGAAACCATTTTAAAAAACCTGAAGGTGGACGTAACTGCGGTCAGCGAGGGGAAGGCGGCGATTAAGGAGGCTTGTGGCGGCGGTTACCAGGTTGTTTTGATGGATGTACAAATGCCGGATACAGACGGTTTACAGGCGACGGCCGCGATACGAGCCTATGAACGTAAACATGGGGGGCATGTTGATATCATTGCTTTAACGGCCCTGGCTATGCCCGGTGATCGTGAAAAATGCCTCCAGGCCGGCATGGATGATTATTTACCAAAACCGGTGAAGAAACGGCAGTTGGTTGATGTTCTATCCAGGTTCTTAACAAATAGGGCCCTGGTTGTTAATACCGACCCCGAACGACAACATGTTTTGGTCAGGGCGCTAGTGGAGTCAGGGTGGCAGGTGACCCTTGCTGAAAACAAGAGATCGGCCATGTATGAGGCCTCTTTGTCCCATTTTGATTTAATTGTTTTTGATGAGTCCATAGAGCACCGAGAGAGTCGTGGGGCCGTCGATATGTTAAGAAAACTTGAGAGTTTTTCTGGGCAGCGCTCGGTTATAGTTGCCGTTGGAGGTGACTCGGTCGTCGGTGTTTTCAGTGAAAATACAATCGATGCTTACTGGGGGTTGCCGATAACCGAAGAAAAGGTATTTAAGGAGTTGCATGGATTGCCTCTTCCCGACTAATGGTAACCCGGTGGTATAACCGGTTAAAAGATTTCACATACAATGCAATGTTATTAATTTAAGGTTTGAGTCCCTTTTCAACCTTGTTCGGGGCCGTCCATTGGGGTGTGACTGCAGACATCCCTGATCAAGGTTAGGACGGGATTTTACGCATAATTCTGTCGTTAAGTTAATAACATTGATATACAACGGTTAAAAAGTCCGGTAGGAAGTTTGAATTTATGAAGATTTATTTGTTTAGCAAAGGATTTTTAGACAGGTCCTGCAATGATTAATTATTCCCATGTTTGTCTCGATACATTTGCATATAAATTACCACCCCTGGTTGTTACTTCCCGGGCTATAGAAGAACGTCTGGCCGATGTTTACAAAAGGCTTAAGTTGCCGGTGGGCAGGTTGGAGTTGATGAGCGGTATTAAAGAGCGCAGGCTTTGGTTGCAGGGAACGAGACCCAGTGAAGCCGCGATACAGGCCGGCAGGGTGGTTCTTGGCAATGGAAATATTGACCCCGAAGGGGTGGAGTGCCTTATTTTCACCTCGGTATCCAGGGACATGATGGAACCGGCCACCGCCTCATTTGTTCATAATGGGCTGGGGCTTTCCCCGTCATGCCTGATCTTTGATATTTCCAATGCCTGTTTGGGGTTTTTAGACGGTATGGTTATGTTGGCCAATATGATTGAACTGGGAACGGTGCGGAACGGTCTTATCGTCTCTGGGGAAACGGCTGAAGAGTTGCTTGAGTCAACCATACTCGCCTTGATTGAGGATAGAACTTTAACAAGAAAAACAATTAAACCTGCCTTTGCCTCACTCACCATAGGTTCCGGTTCGGTTGGTCTTTTTATGCGGAGGTGTGAGGGTAAGGGAGACTGTCCCAGGCTTGTTCACGGTGCATGGCGGGCAAATACCGTTCATTCCGATCTTTGCCACGGTGGTCAGACGGGTGGGAATACCACCCTTATGGACACTAATTCCGAAGAACTGTTACACCGGGGGGTGGAGACGGCCCATATGACCTGGTTGGACTTTTCCAGGCGACCAGGTTGGCAACATTCAGACATCGATCGTTTTTTTTGTCACCAAGTGGGCTCGGCCCACGCGAAAATGTTATTTGCAACTCTTGGTTTATTGCCGGAAAAAAATTTTGAAACATTGCAAAAACTGGGTAATGTCGGTTCGGTTTCCGCTCCGATAACCATGGCCATGGCTATGGAAGAGGGAGCCTTTGCCCAGGGACAGAAGGGAGCCGTGTTGGGGATAGGGAGCGGTATAAATTGTTTAATGTTGGGGGTGGAATGGTGAAGATGGTTGAATTTTTAAATTCCAAACATCAAAAAACCCTGTTGGAGATTGCCAGGGCGAGCCTTATCCATCGCCTGGCCCAGGGATCTCCGCCCCAACGTCCCGGTGATAAAAAGCTTCTGGCCAGGGCCGCAGCTTTTGTCACATTAACCATGTCTGAAAAATTAAGGGGATGTATCGGTAATCTCGAACCGGTGGGACCCCTGTGGGAGGGGGTTCGTGATAATGCGGCTAGTGCGGCCCTGCATGATCATCGCTTTTCACCCTTGACACGGCGGGAACTGGAAGATGTATGTTTGGAGATTTCAGTTTTGTCTCCAGCAAAAACTTTGCAATATCGGGATTCGCACGAGATTGTATCGAGCCTTACACCGGGGGTTGACGGAGTCATCCTGCGTGACGGGGCGAGGGCTGCAACTTTCCTTCCCCAGGTGTGGCAGCAGCTACCAGAGCCGGAACAATTCCTGACCCAGCTCTGTTGTAAGGCGTCTTTACCGGGGGCGCTCTGGCGGGAAAAGAAACTTGATATTGAAACGTACCGGGTACAAAGTTTTAAAGAGGATAAACAATGAAGGAGGTTGCCCTCTCTCCGGAAATAACAGCAAAGTTGGAGACAATTTATAAAGAGCTGGCCCGTGACTATAACCGGGTTGCCGAGCAACTGAATTTTTCTTGTGATAATTGCCCGGATAACTGTTGTGATTCGTATTTTCTTCACCATACCTACCTGGAATGGGCCTATCTCTGGTCCGGGTTTTGTCGATTAGAAGATAATAGACAGGACGAAATTTTCAAGAGATGCCACCGTTACATATTGAGGTGTACGGAGCAGGAGAGCAGGGGCGTCAGACCCCAGGTGATGTGTCCTTTGAATGAGGGGGGGCGCTGTATACTCTATCACCATCGGCTCCTTGTCTGTCGTACCCATGGCGTCCCCGCCACCATGACAAGGCCCGATGGTCGAATCCTTAGATTTCCTGGGTGTTTTCGCTGTCAGGAGATTGTTGGTGCGGAGATATCTGCTCCCCAGTCCCCCGTGGTGGAAAGGACTGCCGCCCTGGGGAAACTGGTTTTTTTGGAGGACGAACTCCTGGATCATAAACGATCCCTGTTGCCAAGGGTGAAGTTGACCATAGCCGAGATGTTGGTTAAGGGGGCTCCGCATATACCTGTATTAACTTAATTACCCTGTAATTTTTCATGGGGTGTTGGAACTATGGAGAGAAAGATGCGTTTTAAAGTTTTGCGTAAACAACCCAATTCAAGGATGTGTTTTGTCTGCGGATTGGAAAATAAATTTGGTCTGAAAAGTCGTTTTTATGAGCTTGAAGATGGTCGACTTATGGCCGTCTTTAAACCGGCAGACGAACATCAGGGGTATCCGGGGCGTCTGCACGGTGGTTTGGCGGCTACCATCCTTGATGAAACCATAGGACGTGCCGTTATGTTGACTCAACCAGGAAATATTTGGGGTGTAACTGTGGATTTTTCCATGAAGTTGAGAAAACCTGTGCCCATTGATGGTGAAGTTACGGTGTTGGCCGGAATCGTTTCGGAAAACAAACGTTTTTTTGTGGGTGAGGGCGAGATTGTTCTCGCCGACGGCAGGGTGGCGGTGACTGGTACGGGCAAATATCTAAAAATGGATATCAATAAGATTTCAGACAGTGATTTTGCAGGTGAGTCGTGGGAGGTTGTTTCCCTTGCGGATGATCCCGCGTATGTGGATCTGCCATAGGCTTAATCTTGCATCGGGGCGATAAGGTTCAAAAAGACTAACACCGTAAATGACCGGTAAGCCGGTATAAGTTGTCTTGTTGCTATTATGAACCAGTTAGTGTCTGTCTATAAATGGCCATTTTCCCCTAACTCTTCGTTGCTTTCAAAATTTAATCCTACGATAAAGCGAGGTACGAGACATCGAGATATCACATATATACCCGTGGTTAAATTCATCAAGCGCCTCGATTTAGTGCAGATAGCGCTAGACTTCGAAATTGCTTATCCATAGACAGACACCAGTTAAGTTAAACATTACTTTTATTTTCTTGTTTTTCCTTACAGGTTTTATGGAGTAAGGTACCAAATACCGTCCCCCCTGGGGTGGTGGTGGAACAGGTCGTCACATATTATCGTCCGGTATTGCATTGTTGTATTATATAACTTGAATTTTCAGGCAGATATGATTGTATCCACGCAATATCCCTGTCCGTCAGGAGTGTCTTCATATAGGTTGTACGAAAGTGGTGGGGAATACCGTCTTGTGCAATAATATCGATTGTTTTAACGATATTATCGCAGTTAACCTCCACCCCGCAAAGTCTACTGTATTTCGTAAGCGGGGCTTTGATATCCATGGCAATATAATCGAGCAGACCCCGGTCCAGGAGATCCGCAACCATCTGCGGATTTGAACCATTGGTATCAAGTTTTACAGGAAAGCCCAACCCCCTTATTTTACCGATAAAACAAGGGAGGTCTTGGTGCTGGGTGGGTTCACCGCCCGAGACCACCACACCGTCCAGCAATCCGGTTCTCTTTTTTAAAAAAGTAAAAAAATCAATCTCTTTTAAGTCACCCCTTTCTCTTTTGTCCAGTAACGAGCCGTTATGACAGAATGGGCAGCGGAAATTACATCCTTGAGTAAAAACAACCGCCGCCGTTTTTTGCGGATAGTCACAGAACGAGCAGGCCTGAAGACCACCTATTATCACCGTGCATCCACCCGGTAGAGGCTGCGTTTGCTAAACTCTTCCCGCTTGCCTTCATTCCACTGTTTCACCGGACGCAGGTAACCGACAACCCGTGAATATACCTCGGTTTCCCGGCCGCAATCAGGGCAGGAACTGTGTTCACCCCTGATATAACCATGTTCACTGCAGATGGAAAATGATGGTGTCAGGGTGAAGTAGGGTAGTTTGTAGCGTTCACATACGGTGCGGACAAAGGATTTAACCGCATCCGCGTCTGGTACCGCTTCACCTAAAAAACAGTGAACCACGGTACCACCCGTGTATTTACTCTGCAGGTTATCCTGGAGATCCAGCACTTCAAAAATATCATCGCTGTAATTAACCGGTAGTTGGGTGGAATTGGAATATATGAACATTCCTCCGTCGGTTTTTACACTACACTTCATATGTGGAAATCGCTTTTTATCAAGACGAGCCAGGCGAAAACCGGTCCCCTCGGCGGGGGTGGCCTCCAGGTTGTAATGGTTGCCGGTTTCATTCTGGAACTCCTGCAGACGTCCACGCATATGGTCCATAAGCCGTTC
>CAZQOD010000134.1:0-8497 GCA_964594945.1 uncultured Desulfopila sp. | reverse complement strand
TTTATATGAAAGTGACTTCACTCTTGAGTCACTTTCATTGTTCGTTGTGGCTGTGACCTGAGAATTTGGTCCAGCCATGCTGGTTACTCCGTAAAAGCTGTAATAAAAACAAGAAATAATAGACCATAAGAACCCGGATGCTAATAAACAGCAACAAGGCTCTTACACCGGCTTACCGGTCATTTCCGGCGTTAAGTAATAATATCCACATTACAAGGAAATCATAATGAACAATACTGCAACATTGAATATCGAAGGACAAACAATTGCCCTGGACATAATTTCCGGCTCAGAGGACGAAAAGAGCATTGATATCCAGAAGCTGCGGGCTCAAACCGGTTATATCACCATGGATCCCGGATTTGGCAACACCGGTTCCTGTTTTTCTTCCATAACATACGTTGACGGGGCCAAAGGAATTTTACAGTACAGGGGATATCCCATCGAAGAACTGGCCGAAAAATCCAGCTTCGTGGAAACCGCCTATCTGATTCTCTACGGAACACTCCCCAAGGCTGAAGAATTAAGGAATTTTTCCGCCCGCTTAAAAGAACATGCCCCCCTTAATACAAATCTAGAACACCATTTTACCGGGTTGCCCAACAACGCACCCCCCATGGCGATTCTTTCGGCAATGCTCAACCTGGTCTCCTGCTTCCATCCCGAGGTCCTTGAAGTGCCCACGACCGGTGATGAATTTGACCGCACCGCATCTCTTCTTCTCTCCAAGGTACGGACCATCGCCGCCTTTGCCTTTAGAACCGCCTGTGGAAAACCCATCAACCACCCCAATCCCAACCTCTCCTATTGCGGCAATTTTCTCCATATGATGTTTTCTGATCCATACCAGGAGTACGAAGTATCACCCGTAATCGACAAGGCTCTTAACCTCTTTCTCATCCTCCATGCCGATCATGAGCAAAATTGTTCCACCTCCACCGTTCGCGTGGTGGGCAGTTCCAGGGCCAATCTCTTCAGCTCCGTTGCCGCCGGCGTCTGCGCACTATGGGGGCCACTGCACGGTGGGGCCAATGCCGGGGTCATTGCCATGCTCGAAGATATCAAAAACTCGGGTCAGACCATCGACCATTATCTTGACAGGGCAAAAGATAAAAACGACCCTTTCAGGCTGATGGGTTTTGGCCACCGGGTCTACAAAAATTTTGATCCCCGCTCCATCATCCTCAAAAAGCAGGTCCATAATGTCCTCGAAGCTCTTAATGTACAGGACAGCCTGCTGGAAACCGCACTGAAACTGGAAGAAGCCACGTTAAAAGACGATTATTTCGTCTCACGCAACCTCTATCCCAATGTTGATTTTTACAGTGGTCTCCTCCTACGGGCAATTGGTATCCCCCTTAATATGTATACAGTGATGTTTGCCATTGGCAGAATGCCCGGTTGGATCGCCAATTGGAAAGAACTCCACGACCATAAGCTCAGGATATCAAGACCGAGACAAATATATACCGGTGAGAAAAAGCGGCCCTATACCCCCATGGCGGAACGTTAAAAATTAAAAGATATTTTGAAAAAAGAATCCACAGTGGTAATGTCCACCGGGAAACGTCGGCAAAAATTAAACCCGACCCTTGGTTTTATTAATAGCCGGGCAGAAAAATTAACCAGAGAATATTTATGGAAAAAATCCATTGGCGGGATGAATTTTCGGTGGGGGTCAAAGAACTTGACGACCAGCATAAAAAACTCATTACCATGATAAACGCTCTAATCGCTGAAGAAAGCAGCCTCACCGATCCGGAAACGATTGCAAACCTTCTCACCAGGATGAATGATTACGCCCTGGAGCATTTTCGGGCCGAGGAATACCTCATGGCTGAATATGGGTTCCATCGTAAAAAACAGCAGGAGAAACAGCACCGGGCCTTTATCGCCAAGACCGCTTCTTTTTGCTCTTCTTCAGATATCGGGCCGAATATCCTCTCTGTCGCCCTGCTCGAATATCTCAGTACCTGGCTGATCGACCATATTCTCACGGAAGATATGCAGTATAAAAAATTTTTCGCGGAAAAAGGAGTTCGTTGACAATGACGCCACCCGATGACAAGGCAGGGAATATAAACGACACCACCCCTTCAACCCTCGTCAAACATTCACGGAACTATAAAGATATGGTCACCAGGACGGGTCGCTACGGAATGCTCGACAAACCCGACGGTTACGGCAAACGTACCGGTGACTGCAACGATACAATCGAAATTTTTCTTTCGATCAGGGCAAACCGCATCGAGATGGTAACCTTTATAGTTGACGGTTGTGCCAATACCATAGCCTGTGGAAATACTGTTTCCATGCTGGTTGAAGGCAGGAGCATAACCGACGCATGGCAACTCAGCCCCGAAAATGTTATTAATTACCTTGAGACCCTGCCGGAGGATCACCACCACTGCGCTGAACTCGCCGTCGGCGCCTTTTACAAGGCACTGACCAACTACAACAGGCGATTAAAAGAGGCCTGGAAAAACGAATACCCAAACCACGGCTAAAACACAGCCTATTTCTCTCGGAGTCCACAGCTTACCGGGAGTCTATCGCTTTTCTGCTAAAAATTGGACTGCTATATGAAACGAAAAACCGTCAGTAATATTACCCTGATCGGCCTTGTTCTTATTATTACCGGTCTATTTCTCACCATGATCAAGCAGTTTTTAATGGCTATTTTCATGGCGGGCCTTTTTTCTGCCATGGTTATGCCGGTTCACCACTGGTTGACCAAAAAAATCGGCGGCAACGAGACAATTGGTTCCATCCTTACGGTTATGGGTATTATTTTCCTTATTCTCACCCCCCTGTCTCTTCTCATCACCATCGTTGCCACCCAGGCCATCAATGTTGGACAGTCCGTTACCCCCTGGGTTCAAAAATTTATCCAGGAACCAAGCACCCTGACCATATACCTGGAAAAAATCCCCTATTACGAGCATATTCTGCCCTACCGAGATCTTATTATCCATAAGGCCGGGCAGTTTGTCGGCACCATCTCAACATTTCTCATAGACTCTCTCTCCTCCTTTACCATGCTGACAATTGATGCCATATTCTCCTCTATCATCATGCTCTACGTTATGTTTTATTTTCTCACCATGGGTGATGTCCTTCTCAATAAGATCCTCTTTTTCCTGCCCCTCAACGACAGGGATGAACAGCGTCTTCTTATCCGCTTTACCTCGGTCACCAGGGCAACAATAAAGGGCACGGTTATCATCGGCATTCTCCAGGGGACCATCTGCGGCATTGCCTTTGCCCTTGCCGCAATACAAGGCCCGGTCTTCTGGGGTTCACTTATGGCGGTATTATCCATAGTACCCGCCTTCGGCACGGCAATCATCTGGTTTCCGGCCCTTGTTATTCTGGCCCTGGCCGGTAATTTCACCGGCGTGATCATATTGGCGTTGCTCTGCGGAGCAGTGGCGGGTAACCTGGACAACATCCTGCGACCACGCCTGGTGGGAAAGGATACGGAAATGCACGATCTCTTCGTGCTTTTCGGTACCCTGGGCGGTATTTCCATGTTCGGGCTGCTGGGGATTATCATCGGACCCATAGTAGCCGCGCTTTTTATCACCATCTGGGAAATTTACGGCGATGCCTTCCAGGACTTCCTGCCCAAAGTGGGTGTTGCTCAGGATGACGATTCCGTCAACGACCTGACCGATGGCTGATATTTCGCCCGCAATATATATCCCACGATAATTAAAAAAAATTATCACTTGCTCTTAGGTTACATCCCATGCCGTATCTTCTTTTAATCCTGACAACCCTTTTCTGGTCGGGAAATTTTGTGCTGAGCCGCGGCATGAACACCGAGATCCCGCCCCTCACCCTGTCTTTCTGGCGTTGGGCCGTAGCCCTTTTAATTCTCTTTTCTTTTACGGGAAAACATCTTTTAAGCCAACGGCGACTCCTCTTCCAACATAAAAAATTCATCACCGTGCAGAGCATACTGGGGGTGGCCGGTTTCAACAGCCTGATCTACATGGCCATGCAGAACACAACCGCCATTAATGCGGTATTGGTCAACTCGTGTATACCTGTTATTATTGTCATTGTATCATGGGTTTTATATAACGAGCGCCTCAGCCTCAGACAGTGTTTCGGCGTATTTCTCTCCTTTTGCGGTGTTGCCCTGATTATATCAGGCGGCAAAATCTCAACCCTTTTACAACTGCACTTTAACAGCGGCGATATCCTCGTCTTTATCGCCGCGTTTTTCTGGGCCTTCTACTCAGCCAACCTGAAAAAATACCCGGATGGACTCCACCCATTTGCTTACCAGACAAGCATCGTTATTATTGGAGTAATAATCCTGCTGCCATTCTTTCTCTTTGAACTCTTAACGGGCAGGACAATGACCATCTCCGCTGCATCCGCCGTCACCATCCTTTACGTCGCCCTCTTTGCCTCGGTGCTGGCCTTTATCTTCTGGAACCATGCCGTCGCCGAACTTGGGGCCAATGTTGCCGGCCCGTTTATCCATCTCATGCCCCTGTTCAGCACTATTCTGGCCGTAATTTTTCTCGGAGAAAACCTGACGACAACACACCTGCGGGCAATACCACTTATTTTTTGCGGAATCCTTCTTACAACATTCCGACACCGCAAAAAATAAACAGCTGTATGCAACCGACAAGATATTAATTTAACTGCATAATTCTAAAAAAGATTTAAACGATACGCCCGAATTTATGGTAAATCCGGGCAAAGCAAAAAGCTACTCTTTCCAGTCAGGACGAATATGGAGTTCGGTGAGCTGTTTTCTGGCAACCGATGCAGGGGCTTCAGTGAGCGGGCAGGTTGCCTTCTGTGTTTTCGGAAATGCGATCACATTTCTAATCGAGTCGCTTGCGGTAATAATCATCAGCAACCGATCCAGGCCAAAGGCCAATCCGCCATGGGGAGGCGCACCCAACTCAAGCGCTCTCAGCAAGAAACCAAACTTTTCATTTGCCTCCTGCTCGCCTATACCAAGCACTTCAAGCACTTTCGACTGCAACTCCTTCTGGTGGATACGGATCGAGCCCCCGCCGATCTCGGTCCCGTTAAGGACAAGGTCATAGGCCCTGCTGTAGACCCCGGCCGGATCACTGTCCAGCTTAGCAATATCCTCTTCCCTGGGGGCAGTAAACGGATGGTGCAGGGCCTGGTACCTTTTTTCCCGGTCATCATATTCCATAAGGGGGAAGTCGGTAACCCAGACAAAATTGAAATCGTCCCTTTGCAGAAGATCAAGGCGACGACCCAGCTCCACCCGCAATTCCGAAAGTACCTGGAAAACCACCTTATCACTATCCGCACCGAAAAAGAGCAGATCGCCCTCCACCGCATCGGTCGCCTCGGCAATGGCCGTTCTCTCCTCCTCGGTGAAAAATTTGGCGATGGGTGACTGCCATTCTCCATCCGCTTTCATTTTCACCCAGGCAAGACCCCTGGCCCCGAACTGTGCCACGTATTCCGTTAGATTATCAAGCTCCTTACGGGTAAAATTTGCACATCCCTTGGCGTTAATCGCTCGCACCGAGCCGCCTTTATCCGCCACTCCGCGAAATACCTTAAAGCTGCAGGTTGCAGCAATAGCAGTGAGATCGACAAGTTCCATGCCAAAACGAAGATCAGGCCGATCGGTACCAAATCTCTCCATGGCCTTATCATAGGTTAACCGCGGAAAAGGTGGGTTAAGATCCAGGCCGAGCGTCTCCTTAAAAAGGGCAACAATCAACCCTTCGTTTATGGCCATTACCTGTTCTTCATCAACGAAACTGAGTTCCAGATCAATCTGGGTAAACTCGGGCTGCCGGTCGGCACGCAGATCTTCATCCCGAAAACATTTAACAACCTGGTAATACCTGTCCATACCCGCAATCATCAACAACTGCTTGAATAACTGGGGTGACTGGGGCAGGGCATAAAATTTTCCGGCGCTGACCCGACTGGGCACCAGATAATCCCTGGCCCCCTCCGGGGTCGAACGGGTAAGCATGGGAGTTTCAACGTCGATAAAATCATTATCGTTTAAATAGTTCCGCACCGCCTGCACCGCCTTGTGACGCATAACAAGATTATGGCTCATCTCCGGTCTGCGTAAATCAAGATATCGATATTGCAATCTCAGGTTATCGGAAACATCCGTCTCTTCATCAAGGGGAAAGGGTGGTGTTTCACTACTGTTAAGAATCCTCAACTCGTCCACAAGTACCTCAATAGTCCCCGTTGCCAGCTTCGGGTTGGCCATATCATCCGGTCTGGCCTCCACCCTGCCACGGACGGCAAGCACCCATTCGCTGCGAATCCGATGCGCCTTGGCATGTACCCCGGGGTTGACTTCAGGATTAAAAACCACCTGGGTGAGCCCCCAACGATCACGGAGATCAATAAAAATTACTCCGCCATGATCCCGCCTACGCAGAACCCAGCCCATCAACGTCACCTGTTCGCCAACATTTTCCGTACCAAGCGCATTGCATAAATGAGTACGGCTTAATTTTCCCATTGATTCCATAAATTATAAATCTCTTGAATTAGTATTATTGAATACACCCGGCGATATCGCCAGCCGTAAGCGCCACTTCCCGTTGCCCGTCTTCATTCATATTACGCAGGATCCCCCTGCCGGAGAGCAGTTCATCATCGCCGATAATCAGGGCATACCGCGCGGCCGCCTTATCAGCCTGTTTCATCTGACTTTTTAAGCTTCTTCCCCCATGATCCATGGCAACCACAAACCCCTTTTTCCGCAATAAATTGGCCAGGACAAATCCGGTCTCAGCGCCCCTTTCACCCAAACCGATCATAAATAAGTCCACGTTATAAGGCGTTACATTCGTCGTTTTCTGCTGCTGCAACAAGAGAATTATCCGTTCCATACCCATGGCAAAACCAATGCCGGGAGTATTTTTGGGGCCACCGAGGCTTTCAACAAGTCCGTCATAGCGGCCACCCGCAGCCACTGCAGCCTGGGCCCCCAGGTCGTCCGTTATGAATTCAAAGGTGGTTCGACAATAGTAGTCCAAACCACGAACCATAAATTTATTGAGACTGAACTCCACATCCAGTTGCGCCAGGCCATCCTGCACCGCCTGAAAATGATCCTCACAGGGAGCACAGAGATAATTGAGAATCGAGGGCGCCTCCTTCATCTCTTCCCTGCAACCGGGAACCTTGCAGTCAAGAACCCGCAGGGGATTAACCGCACTCCTCCTGCGACAGTTGCCGCATAACGACTCGAGACGATCATTGATAAAAAAGACCAGCTCCGCCCTGTATTTCGGCCTACATTCCGGGCAACCCAAAGAATTGACCTCAAGACTGATATCCAGTCCAAGGTCGTTGAAAAGCATGGTACCCATGGCCATGAGTTCAACATCCACGCGGGGGCTGTCCGAACCCAGCACCTCGACATCCATTTGATGAAATTGCCTCAACCTCCCCTTTTGCGGACGTTCACGCCGAAACATGGGGCCAATGGTAAACAGTTTCTGGACCGGTTTCAGGACATGGAGCCCGTGTTCAATATAGGCCCTCAACAAAGAAGCAGTGGCCTCCGGTCGCATGGTCGTCTTCTGGTCAACAAAGGTGTACATCTCCTTTTCGACTATATCGGTACTGTCACCTATTGACCTGGCAAAAAGATCGGTCTTCTCAAGAATAGGTAACCTAATCTCAAAAAAATGGAACCGTTCGAAATGGTTTCTTGCCGCCTTTTCAAGATATTGCCATAACTCCACCTCACCGGGCACAATATCCTTAAAACCCTTCAGGGCCTTGATTTTCAAAACACTCTCCCAAATTGGAAAACGGCCCGGGAATAAAAACCCACGAACAAACCCCCAGGCTAACATAAAAACTGCAATCAAAACCAAAAACTCTCAATCTAACCGTAATCACGCTCAGATGTCAAGTTTGACCGTTCTCACCCTGCTTTTTTTGATAAAACAGTCAACGTATATAGCTAAGTTGGGCTGTGTTGCTAGCGTAGTGCCATCAGCTCCCACAAAACTTATGCCACTGTGGTATATTAATTTATTTGTTTATATTACAGATAATTAACCGCAATACATTTTAATTATCCATATTCCGATTGTTCTCCGTGGATTACATGGTATATTCATCTGATTTTTATCATTTCCAGCAACCGATGTCACATACTGTTCTTGACAAAAACTTGCAAGAGATGCATTATCAGGTTTTTATATGAAAGTGCCTTCCAATGTTTGCTTCTAGAGTCGCTTTCATTGTTTGTGGCGGCTGTGGTCTGAGAATTTGGTCCAGCCATGCTGGTTACTGCCTGAGTTTTGCAATCGACGGGTTCGGAGTCTGCGTTTAATCACCGAAGATGTGGGCCATCAGTAGCACTGGTTATATGGGGAAGAGATTGTTCACAAATAAAGTGAACGGAATTATACCTTGCCGAGCCGATAACATATTGATTTAGTGCCTTACTCCATAAAACCTGTAAAGAAAAACAAGAAAATAAAGGTAA
>CAZQOD010000133.1:0-8561 GCA_964594945.1 uncultured Desulfopila sp. | reverse complement strand
TAAGAAAGGTGGATTTACCCGCCCCCGACAGACCAATTATGCCTACAAATTCACCCCTTTTAATCTGCAGATTTATATCCTTTAAAATCGGCGTATCACTGTAACCAAGATGAACTGATCTCAAATCGATCATTGCTCTTTTCTCCTGTAAAATTTTCAACGTCCGGACCACTCCGAGCCAATTCCGTACCGCTCTTTCGACTAAAACAACTGCGTAATCGATAAATTGGCCGGATATTACAGGGGAGATATTAGAAACAGGTTAGAAGAATGTTCTAAGTTGTTTACGAATATGTCGGCGGGAAAACAAAATGATTTTGCAAAATTTGCCGTGCATTATTTTTGCTTTAATGTAATTTTGCATAAACTTGAATACTACACCCATAACATATGAAAAAATCATATAACCCAGGAGATGGAAATGGAACGAGTCGTCATTGTAAGTGGAGTAAGAACAGCCGTTGGAAATTTTGGCGGATCATTAAAAAACACCCCGGCCATTCAGCTTGGCAGCGGAGTTATAAAAGAAGTGTTAAAACGCATCAATGTACGCCCGGTGGCCGCTGAAAAAATGATGGCGGTTACTCCGGCAAAGCTGAAGGATCAGGGTAAAATTCCCATCGAGACAGAGGCCGACGACTGGGATAAAGGGGCTACACCCCTGCCCATCGATGAAGTTATTATGGGCAACGTACTCCAGGCCGCCCAGGGGCAGAACCCGGCCCGCCAGGCCATGATCCACGGTGGCATCCCCAAGGAAACACCGGCTTTTACCATTAACAAGGTATGCGGCTCCGGTCTTAAGGCCATCACCCTGGCGGCCACTTCCATTATGGCGGGACAGGCCGATGCCGTCATCGCCGGTGGTATGGAAAATATGAGCATGGTGCCCATGGCCCTGCCCAAGGCCCGCTGGGGACACCGGATGGAGGTAAGTGGCCGGGGCGAGGTAACCGACCTGCTGGTTTTCGACGGACTCTACGAGATCTTCTACGGATACCATATGGGGCTGACTGCCGAGAACATCGCCGCCAAATATAATATCAGCCGCGGAGAACAAGACGAGCTGAGTGTCATGAGCCACGCCAGGGCGCGCCAGGCAATAGAAAAGGGTTATTTCAAAGACGAAATCCTGCCCATCACCCTGAAATCACGCAAAGGTGACACCATTTTCGATACAGATGAAAGACCAATGGATACAAACCTTGAGAAAATGGCAAAACTTCGCCCGGTATTCAAAAAAGACGGCTCCGTTACCGCCGGTAATGCCTCCGGTATAAACGATGCAGCGGCCGCCGTGCTGTTAATGTCGGCGACAAAGGCCGAAGAACTGGGCCTCAAGCCGATCATCGAGTTAAAATCCTTTGCCTCCGGTGGGCTTGACCCCGCCTATATGGGGCTTGGCCCGGTTCCGGCAATCCAGGACGCCCTGCGCAAAGGCGGCCTGACCATGGCCGATATCGATATGATAGAGCTGAACGAAGCCTTTGCCGCCCAGGCCATCGGCTGCATGCGGGAACTGGACATCCCCCTGGAGCTGCCCAACCAGCTGGGCAGCGGAATCTCCATCGGCCACCCCATCGGCTGCACCGGCGCCCGACAGGTGGTGAGCGGTATGCATCAGATGCAGCGGGCCGGATTAAAACGGGGTCTGTTCAGCATGTGTATCGGTGGCGGAATGGGAATGGCAATGATCGCCGAACAGGTTGAATAGTATCCACCCGACTCTCCGTCACTTTCAAAATCTTATCCCCCGCCCGCCGCCTGCAACGGGCCGGGGGATTTTTATTTACCGGACACAACCTTAGTAGGGTCTTTCTGATAGGCGGGGCTTGCTTCACCGGCCAGATATATGCCCTCAAGATAAGACAATTTTCTTGGCATTTGCGCGGGTGTTCCCCGTACCACCAGAAAATCGGCGACCCTGCCCACCTCCAGCAAGCCTCCGTCATAACCAAGCAAACGCGCGCCGTTGGCCGTGGCGCACCGTACTGTCTCCGCAAGGGAATATCCGGCCTTGATAAACATTTTCATCTCCTCAACAACCGACTCGCCGTGCAATACCCCAAGACTGCCCGCATCACTGCCCAGGGCCACCGTAACCCCCAGTTCCCTGGCAACAGCGAGTTGCAACAACTGATCGGCAATTGTCCCGGCAACCACCCCGGGATCAACGGGCACCCGACTCCTGCCGCAGTTATCCGCATAGGCCTTCATGGTAAAGACGGTGGGTACCCAGACCGTCCCCCTCTCGGCCATCCTGCATAGATTTTCCCGGCCCATAAAAAAACCATGCTCCACGGAATGACAACCGGCCTCAATTGCCAACTGTACCGGTAATTTGCCGTTGGCATGTACCATCACCTTCCTGCCATGCTCCCCGGCAACCTTTACCAGCTCGGCAATTTCATCCTTACTGAACTGGGGCTGGGTCTCTCTGCCCAATTCAGTTAAACTGTTTAGGCCGGAATTAACCAGTTTAACATGATCAACGACGGCCGATTCAGCCGCATATGCCTTTGCCGGGGACTCTCCTTCACCGGGGGCTCTGCCTATTAACCCACCGTATCGATCCTTTTTTTTCCAGGCCCGACCAGCCACCCGCAATAACATCCCCGCCTCAAGCTTGTTTTCCGCCTTATAGCGCAGGGCAAAACCGCCATGGTCGCCGCCGTCACGTACCGCAAGCACCCCGTGGGAAAAAAGATAGCGCAGATGCCTCTCCATAACCGGTCTTAACTCATCATAACCGGCCAGCAATTGTTGTTCCCTGACCCGGCGATCCGTGGTCCCCGACATAAAGAGATGGACATGACTGTCCACCAGGGGCGGCAACAGGGTGCAGTGGGAAAGATCCTGGAAATGCTCCTGCCCCAGCAGATCCTCAGGGCTATAATCCTTAATCGCCGCAAACCTGCCGTCGACTACCCGCAGCAATATCTTTTTTCGAATAACGGTACCAGCGCCGTCTATCAACCAACCGGCAAGAAAATTTTTTATTCCGGCCACGATCACCTCCAATACCCGGCCCAACGTAGATTAACGCTTTATATCTTCGCAGATACGGAGACTACAGACCAGACAAATGAAAAATTTAGGTTGCATACAATCATTAAATACAATTATAACTTCAGTTCCAATATTATTAACTTAATAACAAAATAACAAAATAATGCGTAGAGTACTGTTCCGACCTTAGTTGAAACAGGGCTCAAACCTTAAGTTAATTACATTGAACTGAAGCCCACAAAAACTTTAATTTTATATGAAAGTGCTTGCACTCTTGAGTCGCTTTCATTGTTCGTTGCGGCTGTTGGTCTGAAAATTTACTCCAGCTACGCTGGTTACTAAAAAAATAACCCAAAGGTATACTTTTGAATCTACCCATAGATTTCACCACCATCACAAAACTACTGAGAACCGCCGAGGAAGAAGGACGTGATTCCCTCTTTGAATATGAAGTATACACCCTGCTCTCCCAATCCGGAGCGGAAACACCACCAAAAAGTTTCCTGGTGCCTCGAAACGCCCGTTTTAGCGATGAAGAATTAACAACCCTGCCCGGTGAAAAGGCCGTTGTCAAAATCGTCTCCCCCACCATTATCCACAAGACGGAGGTACAGGGGGTACGCGTCGTCGAGCTGCGTGCAGACCGCATCCGCTCCGCCATCAGGCGCATGAACTACGAGGTACCTGAAAATTATACAAAATGGCTGCAACAAAACCAGCACGCCACCCCCGAGCCGTACCGGGGGCTGGCCGGAGAGGCCTTGACCAACGCCATCAGCCGCGATATTCGCGGGGCCCTGGTCGTCCAGTATATGCCTCCCGACTCCGAGGCCTTTGGCAATGAATTAATCGTCGGTCTCAGGGCCAGTCGCGAATTCGGTATGATTGTCAGCGCCGGCCTGGGGGGCACCGATACTGAACTCTACGCCCGTCGTTTCAGAAAGGGCCAGGCCATTATCGCCGCCTCCACCGCGATGCACGACGGCCACTCCTTCTTTGAGCTATTTAGACGGACAATCGCCTATAAAAAACTGGCGGGCCTCACCAGGGGCCAGCGGCGCATCGTAACCGACGAACAATTAATCGAATGTTTTGAGTCGTTTATCCGTATGGGTAATTATTTTTCACCCAGCCGCCACGACGCCGAATTTATTATCGAAGAGTTGGAAATAAATCCCTTTGCCTTTATCGACTACCTTATGGTGCCCCTGGACGGCATGTGCCGCTTCTCCCGGCCATCGCCACCCATCCCGGCTCGGCCCATCAAAAAGATAGATAGGCTGCTCCACCCGGATCGGATCGGAATTATCGGCGTTTCAGCGGGCAGGAAAAATTTTGGCCGTATAATCCTCGACAATATCCTCTCCGAGGGGTTCAAACCGAAAAATATCAGTATTATCCACGCCAAAGAAAAAGAGATCGGGGGCGTAGCGTGTAGCGAGAAACTCGCCGAACTCAACCATGGTCTGGACCTTCTTATTGTCGCCGTCGGCGCAAAACATGTCCCCAACCTTATTGAAGAGATTATTAACGGTAACCACGCCGCAGCGGTTATGCTCATTTCGGGGGGCATGGGGGAGACCGAAGAGAGCCGGGAACGGGCGGAAAGGGTAATTGAAATGATCCGCCGGGCCCACGGCCAAAAAGACGGCGGCCCCCTTTTTCTCGGCGCCAACTGCATGGGCGTTATTTCACGGCCCGGCAACTACGATACCTGGTTTATCCCGGCCAAGAAACTGCCGAAAGAGCATCATAAAAAATTCCACCGGGCGGCCCTTATCAGCCAGAGCGGCGCATTTATGCTGCACCGCAGCCATCAATGCCCTGAGCTGCGCCCCGCCTATATGATCTCCATGGGCAACCAGACGGATCTCACCCTCGGTGACATGGTGCGCTATTTTAAAAATTCAGCCGAAGTTGATGTTATTGCCATCTACGCCGAAGGTTTCAACGACCAGGATGGCCTGGCCTTCTGTGAAGCTGTGCGCCAGGCCATCCTGGCGGGCAAAGAGGTGATCTTTTACAAAGCCGGACGCACCCCGGAGGGCAAGGCGGCAACAAGCGGTCACACCGCCTCCCTGGCCGGGGATTACATGGTCTGTGAAAACTGCGTGCGCCAGGCCGGGGCCATAATCGCCCGTACCTTTACCGAGTTCCAGGAGCTGTTTTTCCTAGCCGAGACATTGGCCGATAAAAAAATCCTCGGCAACCGCCTGGCGGCCATAAGCGGCGCCGGTTTTGAGGCAGTCGGGATGGCGGATTCCATCGCCTCGGACGATTTTCGCATGCAACTGGCAACCTTTTCCCCCGCGACCGTGGAAAAAATAGGAAAAGTTCTTGAAAATAAACGTCTTAACAGCCTTGTTACAATCAGCAACCCCCTGGATATCAACCCCGCCGCAGACGATGAAACCCACGCCAAACTCGCTAAAATCATAGGAGAAGACAGCGGAGTCGACGGCATTATCATCAGTCTCGATCCCCTCTCGCCGGTGATGCGCACCCTGGCCGGAGATGATTCACAACCATTTGCCATGGAAGATAAAGACTCCATCAGATACCTGCTGCCCGAACTCTTTAAACAGATTGAGAAACCACTTGTCGCCGTGGTGGATGGAGGCCGGATGTTCGACCCCCTTCGCAACGCCCTCATCGACCAGGGCATCCCCGTTTTCCCGGTCTGCGACAGGGCCATCACCGTACTCTCCCTCTATATCCAGGGACGGCTGGCGGGTGAGGCCATCCGGGCCATAAACGAAACAGACCCCACCTGACCCATAACACAAAGAGCCATGGCTGCTCAGCAACCATGGCTCCACCATACGTTTACAAAACTGCCCCAGACGCTATTTATTCAGCGTCTCCACAACCGTATTAATTGCCCTGCGATTAAGGGTCTGGGCGCAGTAGGTACCGCCGTAGCTGGAACCGACCCCGTCTTCCCATACCTTTAATTTAGCGCCGCGCTCATTGAGGAGTTTATAGGATAAATCAAGAGAAGCGGCCCCGGCGCCAAAACCTACAAAGACCCTGGCCGCACGATTGCCGGCGTTAAATTTCCTGACCTTGACGATTAAAAGATTACCCATGGAGCCCTTATATTGTTTGCGACTCTTAATAAGAACACTATTAAAACCTGCTCTTTTAAAATTTTTTATAATATCCCTATCCATCCAGCGCATAACAATATCCAACTCCCGTTTTTGATCCTTGGTCTGGCCGGGCAAATTACCGTCCAGAGTAAGAACGGCGATATTTTTTATCACACCCGGTTTCAACACAAGACGTTTTTTACCACAACCCGCCGAAACCACAACCAATAAAACCAACGCAGATATCAGTACAATCCTTTTCATTTTTTCTCCAATTTAAAACAATTTAATAATTTTCTTAACAACCACCATCCCATTAGTAGTTGTTTTCCAACCCTTAGTCAACAAATCTCTGCGACGGAAAAACAACCTCCGATACGAATAAGATATCGAATTACGCCCCAATTTTGCCTTAGGGGGTTGTCCTAGTGTCTGTCCGACTCTAATATTGCCAGGGCCTCTTTTGATTTCCGTCCGGCCCGCTCCATTAATTTTTCCGCCTCCGACAGAACTTCTTTTTTATACTCTTTATCTTCAATATCTTTGAGATTTATTAAAACATTCTGATATGCACCCCATATCCCGGTTTCCAGGGCCCGCACACCAACCTGGCTATCTGATTTTGAGGCGGGATTGCCATATTTGGCAACTTCGACCAGGGCCGACCAGGCTCTGTCCCCCAGACGCATTGTCGTAAGGGGTACCTTAATGGCCGTCTTCAATCCCGCCTCCATCTTGGCCCTCCGCGCCTCCCGTTCGGCCTCGGTATCTTTTGCCATCCGTAACCCTTCCATATACTCGTTAAACGCAGAGGTATCGGCATCGATCATAGCGATCAACTCCCTGCTTATCCGATGAAGAACGGGTATGGCCGCCATCATATGGGGTTGAACATCCTCAAACCTGCGCACACCGTGGGTAAGCTTGGCCACCATCGACCCCAGGCTGACACCGACGGCGGCAAGGGTTGCCGAAACAGAGCCGCCCCCCGGCGCCGAACTGCGACTAGCCACCTCCTCAATAAACGAACGCAGGGACATGGCGGCCAGGGGTTCATCCGGTTCTTCGGCAACAATATACTCAACGATCCTCTCCTCCGGAATAAACGGGCTGACACTACTTAAACCTAGCCTGTCAATCACCAACCGGACTTTTTGATCTTCTTCGTAAATAAAGAGATTTTCCCTGGCAATATAATAATCAGCCGCTTGCAGAATAGCGGCCAGGGGCACAACACCGACTATCTCCGAGCCGACCACCCCCAGGTTCAGTCCCTCCGCCTCCCTTTTAACCGATTCAAACAGGACATGGAGGGGCGTCACATTAAAATCATTTAAATTAACGGTAACCTGGGCCATATTATATTCATCAACAAACCAGCCCATGCCCTTTACCTTGGCCAAAAGCCCCGGCTCATCCTGCCCGCGCCCCGCCTCGCGCAGATTCAGGGCAATACGGTGGGCCTGGTTGGAGGTGCCGAGTATATTTACATTATAGGCAATAAGAAAGCCCCTGGCCCCGGCGGCGGTGGCCCCCCAACCCGGTATAAACCGGGCCGGGCCATAATCCGGCTGCCATTTCGGATCTTTCAGCCGCTCGGCAAGGCCCTCATATTCTCCCCGACGGATATCGGGCAAACTCCTGCGATAGTCACTACCGGCTGATTCTTCATAGAGATAAAAGGGCACCCCCAGCTCCTCTGCGGCCAGCTTGGCAAATTTCTTTGATATTTCAACACATTCCTCCATACTGACCCCAACCACCGGGATAAACGGGCAAACATCCATGGCCCCGAAACGCGGATGCTCCCCGCTATGGTTGCGCATATCAATCATCTCCCAGGCCACCCTGGCCCCGGCCAAAGCCGCCTGGACAACAGCATCGGGATCACCCACAAAGGTATAGACCGTTCTATTTGTGGAGCGACCGGGATCAACATCCACAAGGGTACAACCCGGCGTCTGCCCTATTGCCGAAGCAATGGCCTCAATGATTTTTTTATCCCTGCCCTCGGAAAAATTTGGTACGCATTCAACTATTTTATTCATTATTTTATCCATTAAATCGTTTAGTTAAACCTTTTTTATACGCAAAATATATCCCACTCACCGTTTCCAGAGAGATTTTTCAAAAAAACCATTCCGTAATAGATAAGTAACATATTAACTCAACACCAGAAAATATATTTTCCCCTTTTCTTAGTACAAAACCTTAAAAACCCAAACTATGCAACCGGCATATATAAACCTAACTATTTTTTATTAAATTTTATCAGCTCTATTTTCAGGCAAATTTTCTATAAAATCATTACCATTGCTGATTTTCTCAGGCTATTTTTTTAACACTTATAAGCTTATGCACATTATAACCGTATTATTTTTCTAAAAAATCTTTATAATCCACTATTATTACAATTATTTTCCAATTTTTCCGCTTTTTCGGATTTCGCAAAAAAGCGTT
>CAZQOD010000132.1:0-8583 GCA_964594945.1 uncultured Desulfopila sp. | reverse complement strand
CCAGGTAAAACCACCCCCAAAGGAACAGAGCAGCACTGTATCTCCCTTGGCCATCATGCCACTGCGATTGGCTTCGTCGAGTGCTATCGGAATAGACGCTGCCGATGTATTACCATATTTGGCAACGTTAATAAATACTTTACTCTGTGGTACTTTGAGACGCTCGACCAAATTGTTTAAGATACGTATATTGGCCTGATGGGGTATAAATACATCAACGCCATCCATATCAAGATTCGCCTTTTCAAGAACACTCCGCACAGAACCTTCCATGGCCCTGACGGCATGTTTGAAAACTTCCCGCCCTTCCATCTGTATATATGTACCCTCATTACCGGCAACAAGAAGATCGGGATTATAACTTTTCGGCGCGTGCATATGCAGTAACTTCCACAGACTCCCATCTGAGAGCAACGTCGAATCCATCAGACCTCTATCCGTATCCGAATAACCGCAAACAGCGGCACCGGCACCATCTGCAAAAAGTATACATGTATTCCTGTCCTGCCAGTTCAACCGCCCGGACAGGGTTTCGGCGCCTATAACCAACACCTTCATGGCATGGTCACACTTTATATATTTATCGGCCAGATCGAGACCGTATAAGAAGCCCGAACAGGCCGCGTTAAGATCATAGGCAAATGCGTTAACAGCCCCTATTTCCTTCTGCACAAAACATGCACTGGACGGCATAAGCATATGAGAACTGATAGTGCCCAATACAACAAGGCCGATTTCGCTTGCCGAAACTCCGGCTGCAGCAAGGGCCCTTTGTGAAGCCTCCGTGGCAATTTTATAGGTGTACTCACCTTTTCCTGCAATCCTGCGAGATTCTATTCCCGTCCTTGACCGAATCCACTCATCATTCGTTTCAACTATGGACTCAAGATCCACATTGGTGAGGACTTTACTGGGTAGACAAGACCCTGTCCCTAACACAACAGTTCCCATCACATCTCCAATTATTCGATACCGTTTTCGGCCTCCAGACCGGCCACGATATTTTGATTGATGTTTCTCTTGACCATCTTAGTCGCTTCAACTATTGCGTTTTTTATGGCATGCGAACTCGACTTGCCGTGGCAAATAATACCCACACCGTTGATACCAAGCAAAGACGCTCCACCATATTCGGCATAATCAACACGTTTTTTAAACGCCTTAAATGCATTTCTTGCAAGCAGATAACCGATTTTAGCCAACCATGATTTTACTATCTCATCCTTAACCATGGTCATAGCCGCTTCGGCCAAGCCCTCACTCACCTTCAAGCAGACATTTCCGACAAATCCGTCACATATGATAACATCAACATCCCCTTGATAAACATCGCGACCCTCGACATTACCAACGAAGTTCATGGAACTCTTTTCAAGCAGAGGATAGGTCTCTTTAATCAGATTGTTACCTTTGCCGGCCTCTTCTCCTATGGTGAGTAGTCCCACCCTCGGATCATCGTTATCAACGATCGCGGAAAACGCAGATGCCATAACGGCAAACTGAAACAGGTGCTGAGCTCGACAATCAACATTGGCGCCAATATCCATTAAAATGACAGGTTTTTTCAACGTCGGGAATATCGAAGCAATTCCGGGCCGAGAAACACCCTTTAAACGACCAAGTTTCCTGATTCCGGCAGCCATGGTGGCTCCTGAATTACCGGCGCTCACAACCGCATCTGCTTCCCCACGACGGACCAGATCAAAGGCAACCATTATCGAAGAATCCTTCTTCTTGCGCATGGCATCAACAGGATGTTCATTCATTTCAACAACTTGAGATGAATGAACAACGTTAATCCTATCCAATACCCTCCTGCTGGGGGCAAGACCGTCCAGGTGATCCTCTAAAAGTTTCCTATCTCCAACTAGGTGGATGCTCAAATCCGCCTCTTTGACGGCAAGCAAGGCCCCGACTATCAATTCCTTAGGGCCAAGGTCACTAGCCATGGCATCCAGGGCAATTTGCACGACGATCTCCTAGTCTATTTCAGTATCAAAAACGTAGACGGATCGTCCCTTGTATTTACCACATCCACCACAGAGACGGTGGGGTTCTTTTGGTTCTCCACATTCTTCGCAGACGGAAAGACCGGGCGCCGTAAGGGCATCATGGGATCTTCTTTTTCTCGTCCGAGAACGGGAGTGTCTTCTTTTAGGTAAGGCCATTTTATCCTCCAATTAATTACAAAAATACACTTTACGTGTACACTTTATATGAAAGTGGTTTCACTCTTGAGTCGCTTTCATTGTTCGTTGTGGCTGTGGCCTGATAATTTGGTCCAGCCATGCTGGTTACTTGCGAAGCTTCTCCAATACGGCAAAAGGTGAGTTACTGTTATCAGATACGCATCGACACTTCTCATCGGATAACACGGCACCGCAGCCTGGACAAAGACCTTGACAGTCCTCACTACACAATGCTTTTACCGGGATGGCAAGAATACCCTGCTCCCGTAATATTTCGTCAATATCAATTTCAGGGTCATTTCGGTACAGGGTAGTAACCGCATCATCGCTACATTCCGTTTCCATACGGTCAGATACTTGCTCTTCAGCCGCAATAACCTGATAAAAAAAATCCGAAAACAACTTCTGTTCAAACGGGTGTTCGCATCTGTCGCAAACACTTTTTTTTATAAATTCTAAACTTCCTTCAATAACAACCGTTTCCTTATCTCTTCTAAAAACGGCCAACTCCGCATGGGCGGAAACTATCCCATCTTCTGCAATCAAAGTTGACCAGCCACCGTTATCCAACTTATAATACTTTGTCTTACCGGTGATTTCCGCTATAGTTAACTTCATATGGTCCTGGGCATTATCTGTTTCAGCAACACGCCAAAAAACAAAAAAGGAGAAAAATAATCAATTTATATCAGATTGGCCAGGAAAAAACGCATCAGAAGTGAAAATCTGTTGTCAAGGGATATCAGGATAAGTTCCGATTAATAAAAACATCAGTGGGAACACAACAGATAAAAATTAGAGGACGTGGGCCAATCGCTCGGAATTCTTTTGCAATCTTAAAGTTACCCTGTCCAATATCCAACTCAATACATGAACCGCCGGGACAGGATTCGATTTAGTAAATTGTTCAAATGACTTTTTTTTCAAGACCAGCAATCGCGATTCTTCAACGGCAAGAAGAGTGGCTCCTCGTTTTTTCCCGTCCAGCAACCCCCTTTCACCAATCGGCGCACCGGCCATCAACAGAGCTACGACCTGAACCCTCTCTCCGAATCCGGTCTTCTTTTGCACCGCGATCTTACCATCAATAAGAAAATAGACGGCTTCAGCCGGATCATTCCTGGAAAACAGTACCGTCCCCTCTCTACAGACCAGCTCATCCATAAGGCCAAACATGACCCGCGCATCCTCTTCCTGTAAAAAGGGGAACAGGGACTGGGCCAAAGAAGAACTATATTGAACCATATCTATTCTTTCCCTTGTTCCACGGTTCGGTTCTTATTGTTTTTCCGGTCCTGATTTTTGTCCGTTTCAGTTGCCTGACCCTTAGCAGGTCTTGCAAAAGAACGATTTTTTTCCTCAAGCACCTTCACCAGGCCCTTATATTTTTCCTTTCTCAAAATACTTTTAAACTGTTCATGGTAATTTTTAACAAGGCCAACGCCCTCTATATTGATATCGTAGACAAACCAACGGGAACCCCTCTCACGCATAATATAGTGGATGGGAATAATATGGCCGCCATCCTCGACCAGGGTCGTCACCTGGGCCCTGTGCCCCTTCACCCGTTCTCCATCAAAATCAATGGTCTGTCCCGAATACGTTTCGAGTTTTCCCACATATACATTTTCGAGGAGTTTAGTCATCAACCTGGTAAAATTATCCCGGTCATCATCGCTGAGTTTTCGCCAGGTTTTACCGAGGATACGTTTAGACATCTCTCTAAAATCAAATACCAAACTGATTATCTTCATTATTTTGGCACGCCTTTCGACAAAATGATGTTCACCCTTCAAACCTTCATCCGCCAAAACCTGTAACAGATCATTCATAACCGGCTTAAGCTGCTCCGTCGGCCCACTCTTCCCCGCCGCAAAAACATTGCCGGAGGAGAGCGTAAAAAAAACAACAAATACAATGAAAAAATATTTGTTCATCTTCATATATGATAACTCCACAAAATAATTATCTATTTAGTGTTAGATACAAACAGAAAAAACACTATTTTGCACTTCCAAAAGCAAATTTACTGATAAGAGACTCTATATCTACAGACGACTCCGTTTCGGTCAAGAGCCCTCCCGGTTTAATAATCTCTTCATCCCCGCCGACACTCAACTGAATATACTTATCCCCGATGATACCCTGAGATTTAACGGAGGCAATGGAATCAATCGGCAACTGCAGCTTTTTGCTCACCGTCAAAGATAACAGGGCCACCTCGTTTTCACCCAGCTCGATATCAGAGACGCTGCCGACCACAACCCCGGCAACCTGCACAGCGGCACCCTTTTTGATCCCCGCCACATTATCAAACTCGGCCTTAATCACGTAGTTGTTTCCACTTCCCAGAAAAGAGACCTCACCCAACTGTAAGGCAAGATATACAAAGGCAGCAAAACCTATCAGCATAAACAGGCCGACGGTCATTTCCAGATTATTTTTTTTCATTTTTCCACCAAATCGCTTTGATAAATATCCCCCATTGTTGTTTTAACAAATTCCTGAATATGGGGCTTTTCCGACCATTGAATTGCTTCCGGGCTGGCAAATACATCCATCTTCCCACGATCAAGGATAATCACCTGGTCGGCGAGATTAAATATTTTAGGAATATCGTGGCTGACAATAACCGAAGTAAAACCAAATTCCGCCTGTGTTCTGGCAAAAAGATGGTAAATTTCCTGGGTCATAACCGGATCAAGTCCGGTGGTCGGTTCGTCAAAGAGCATAATGGAAGGCTCCAGCTGCATGGCCCGGGCCAGCCCAAGTCTCTTCTGCATCCCTCCACTTAATTGCGCCGGAAATTTTTCCCCATGGTCGGCCAATTCAAACTGAGCCAGGGAAATCGCCACCTTATCGCGAATTTGCTCTTCTGTTTTATCCGTTCTTTCCCGAAGGGGCAGGGCAACATTTTCAAAAACGGTGAGGGAGTCAAACAACGCCGAACCCTGAAACAGGACTCCGAACTGCATCCGTACCTTTTCAAGGGCCTTACCCCGCACCATAGTAATATCTTCACCGTGGACAATGACCCGCCCGGAATCCGCCCGCATCAGACCAAGAACCAATTTTAATGTCACACTCTTTCCCTGACCACTGCCTCCAGCCACAACGGTTGTCTTACCGGCTGGAATTGAAAAATTAACACCATCCAGTATGGTCTGAACCCCTCCATCTCTTTTGGCAAAGGTTTTCGTTACATCCATAAATTCAATTGCAGAATCCATTACAACAACACCGCGGTTAAGAGATAATCAAAGACCAGAATGGCAATGGAAGACAACACGACAGCCTGAGTAGTAACTCGACTCACACTCTCGGCCCCAAACCCGGCCCCCCGTATTTCCTGCACGAAATAACCCCTACCCGAACATATCCAGACAATGAGTACGGCAAACACGAACGATTTAATAATTCCCAACCAAATATCGTGATTGGTTACGCTGTTCTGCATCCCCGCGATATAACTGCCGGGATTTACCTCCATCAACCCCACTCCGGCCACGTAACCGCCGGCGATACCGACGACATCAAAAAAAGCGGTGAGCAGCGGTACGGCAATAAGCATCGCCAGAAACTTGGGGGTGATAAAATAACGAAACGGGTCTATGGCCATACAGTCCAGGGCATCGATTTGTTCGGATATCCTCATAATCCCTAGTTCTGCGCACATCGCAGATCCCGCCCTGCCCGTCACCATTAGAGCGGTTAAAACGGGGCCAAGTTCCATTACCAGGGTCAGCGAAACAGCGGAACCCAGCATCCCCTCGGCTCCAAATTTACTTAGAGAATAATAACCTTGCAAACCCAAGACCATCCCCGTGGATGCTGCGGTAAAGAAGATGACCGCCAGGGAACCGACCCCGGAGAAATGAACCTGCCGCAACAGTTCCCGCATCCTAAAGGGACGCCTGAAAATACCCCGCACCACTTTCAGCAGAAAAATCGCCATTCTACCAAGATCCGTAAGAATATAAAGACCCGAGTCACCTAAACGTATGATGAAATTTGTTTTCATTAATGATTATTCTGGTAATCCGTAAAATTTTGGATGGAACATATCACTGCGTAACCCGACCAGCGACCACAAGGTGTGGGTGTTGAGTTTTCACCGCACTTAGTTATCTCGTTTTTCATCATGGAGTTAGAACACGGCAGGTAAACCATAATTACGCTCTACCATATATTGACTCGACCAAGAAGTCAATTTCAGAAAACACCTTATACCCAAACCTTGCAAGCAGAATATTGAAAAACAAAATTTATACCGTTAAATTAATACATTATAGATTCTACAAAACATAATTGCAGCCACCGTTTTTATGGGCAATTTTTTCTCATATTCTGCGGGTAAAATCTAAGCAATATTTTTTTTGCAACTGTAACTAACCGAAAATAAAAAAATGCGGAAACGCAAGGCAGCGGCACCTACTTCTTTCTGGGATCCAGGACCTCCCTCAAAGCATCTCCAATAAAAATCAGCATAATCAATGTCCCAACCAGGACAAAAAACGGGGCCAGAGAAAGCCACCAGGCCCCCAGATTTGCTTTGCCCTGGGCCAGCAATTCACCCAGACTCGGCGTAGAAGGGGGGACGCCAAGGCCCAGGAAATCCAAACTGGTCAAGGCAAGAATGGCCGCAGAAATACGGAACGGTAAAAAAGTAATAACGGGCGTCAATCCATTTGGCAGGAGGTGGCGCCAGATGATCATATTATTGCTTACTCCCAGCGCGCGGGCGGCTTTCACATATTCTAAATTACGCCCTTTGAGAAATTCCGCTCGCACATAATCAGATAGCCCCATCCAGCTAAACAGCGATAAAAGAATGAGGAGCAGCATAATACTGGGCTGAAAGACCGAGGAAAAAATAATCAAAAGATACAACTCGGGCATCGCCCCCCATATTTCAATAAATCTCTGACAAACGAGATCTATTCTCCCACCCCAGAAACCCTGGAGAGCCCCGATTATTATGCCGATTGTCGTACCAACGAAAGTGAGAACCAGGCCAAAAAGAATACTCACCCTAAACCCGTATATCAATCTTGCCAAAACATCCCTGCCCCTGTCATCGGTACCAAAATAGTTATCCCTGGATGGAGGCGAGGGCACGGGACCGTCTATTTCCTGATTAATGCTATTATAGCCATGCTTGTTAAGAGGGAAAATTATAAAATTACCAGCACTACTCAAGCGATTTCGTATAAACGGGTCCTTGTAGTCGGTTTCCGTATCAAAATCTCCACCAAAAGTGGTTTCCGGATATTGAAAAAGGATTGGAAAATAATAATGGCCATTATATCTCACCAACAGGGGAATATCGTTGCTGATAAGTTCGGCGGGGAGCGTAAAAGAAAAAGTAAACAGAAAAAGCATCAGGCTGTAGTATCCCCGCCTGTTTCTCTTGAACCTGCGCCAACTCCTCTTTACGGGGGATTCAACACCGCTGTTCAGCTCATCTCTCTTCGAGTTATCAGCCATCAAAACCTCCAAAACTGATGCGCGGATCAACCACCACATAACTCAAATCGGATAACAACCTTGTTACCAGGCCGATAATTGTGAAAAAATACAACGTGCCAAGGACCACGGGATAATCTCTGTTAAGAACAGACTGATAGGCAAGCAACCCCATACCGTCTAGGGAAAAAATAGTTTCAATTAACAGGCTACCGGTGAAAAAAGAGGCGATAAAATAACCGGGGAACCCTGTTATAATTGGGATAATAGCGTTTCTAAAAACATGTTTATACAATATACCCGATTCGGATAATCCTTTGGCCCTGGCAGTGAGCACATACTGTTTACGGATTTCTTCTAAAAAAGAATTTTTGGTCAACATGGTCATTACGGCAAGACTGCCGACGCTGCTTGCCGTAATCGGTAATACCATATGCCATAGATAGTCAAATATCCTCATCACCAGCCCAAGATCATGCCAATTATCCGAGACAATTCCCCTCAGGGGAAATACCGACCAGAGGCTCCCGCCACCGAACAGTACAATTAAAACGAGGCCCAATACAAAACCCGGAATGGCATAACCCACCAAAATAACAGTTGAGGAAACAACATCGAACCGGCTCCCTTCAGCCACAGCCTTTTTTATGCCCAGCGGTATGCAAACCCCGTAAACAATAAGAAACGTCCATAAGCCGAGGGACATAGAGACCGGCATTTTCGACACCACCAGTCGAAAAACACTCTTATGGTGGTAATAGGACGAACCAAAATCAAAAACCAGATAATTTTTCATCATCCTTAAAAATCTTTGTGCCGGGGGCTGGTCAAAGCCGTATGATTTTCTCAACTTCTTTATTCTTTCAGCGTCCAAGCCTGATCCTCCCCTGTATGAAGAACCATGGGCGGAAATTTCCCCAGAACTTTT
>CAZQOD010000131.1:0-8688 GCA_964594945.1 uncultured Desulfopila sp. | reverse complement strand
AATTTAACCACAGGCATATATGCGATATCTCGATGTCTTGTACCTCGCTTTATCGGAGGATTAAATTTTGAAAGCAACGAAGAGTTAGGGGAAAATGGCCATTTATGGACAGGCATAGTTAGCTTGTTTTTAAGTAGATTGCCCGATATACCAGGCAGTTGTTCCACAGAGATATATTGAATTCGTTTGTTGGTAACAGGGGTGAAAAGATGGGGGTTGAAGCGGACGGGGGTTTTACTCATTTTGATAGTAGTGGTAATGCCAGAATGGTTGATGTGGGTGGTAAGAGTGAGAGTGTTCGTGTGGCGGAGGCCGCCGGCTCCATAACTCTTTGCCGGGAGGCATATTCCCTTGTTAAAGCGGGGACAATGGCCAAGGGAGATGTCTTGGGAATAGCCAGGATAGCCGGTATTATGGCGGCAAAAAAAGTGGACGACCTGATCCCCTTGACCCATCCACTGATGATTACAAAAATTGATATTGATTTTCAACTTAATGATGAAACCACCACAGTGGATATAACTGCTGTGGTTGGTATTTGTGGGAAAACCGGTGTGGAAATGGAAGCGCTTACCGCTGTATCCGTTGCCGCACTGACAATATATGATATGTGTAAGGCTATTGATAAAGGTATGGTTATCAGCCAGATCCGCCTTTTGAAGAAGAGTGGCGGTAAGAGTGGTACCTATATTCGTTAACAACTTGTCTTTTGTGGATAAGTAACCAGCATTGCTTAACTAAATTATCAGACCACAGCCAAAACGAACAATGAAAGCTATTCAGTAGTGAAGGCATTTTTATATAAATAATTTGAATATTTTTCTGTTATAACTGAATTTTGTAATCGGTATGTTCGCAATCTCCATTATCTGCTTAAAGTGTGATTTGCTAATAGCGCTGCTATAATTTAAATAACAGTTTAAGCTATTTGATAATGAAACAGATTCGGTTGATGGCCGGAAACGAGATTTCCGATAGCCGCTCCTAAGTGGTGTGGAATTCAGCATATAGAATATCACCTTTGTGTTTTATTGGAGAAAATACATGGATAGTGCACAATTAGAAAAATTTCGAACGCAGCTTCTTACAAAAAAAGAAGAGATCATAGCAGAAGCGGGAAAGACAATGTCTGAAATTAACGATCAGACCACCAATATACCAGATCCAAATGACCGGGCGACCGTGGAGTCCGGTCTGAGTTTTGAGTTAAGAATACGGGATCGAGAGAGAAAACTGGTGGCTAAAATCGATGATGCCATTGCCCGCATTGATGATCGTAGTTACGGCACATGTGAAGAATGTGGTGAGGCAATAGGTCTTAGAAGACTGCAGGCCAGACCTGTTACAACACTTTGTATTGAATGTAAAACCGCCCAGGAGACGAATGAAAAATCAAAGGGGTTGTGATTCTCTTTAACCCTTTACCTGCATTTTGCGACCGGTGTACTGGTGGTTCGTGCCTGTTGTCGAACACCATGACTGTTTAATCGTCATTCAAGTCACAGAAGGTGTAACATAAACATATGAGATAAAAACTGTTCACAGAGCAGTGGATGGATTTATTATTCCTTAGCGGATCAATAATTTTAAAATAAAATGTTGCACAAATGTCCATTCCAACTTTTAGTGGCCGGTTTTAGTGCCCCCCGGTCAGAATCGCAATGCGCATCAAGGCTTGAGTTGTTGGTATTGATTTTAACGGTATAGCATATATTTTCGCATATTCTGCGTGCAGGATTCAGGTAAAATATGAAAGATATCCAAAGTCAGCTGGACAGTCGGAGAATAAATATTAAAAAGGTTGGGGTTAAGACCGTTTCGTATCCCATTACCGTGCGGGATAAGGCCCGAAAGCGCCAGCATACCCTTGGTACTGCTAATATGTATGTGAACCTGCCCCATAGATTTAAGGGCACGCATATGAGCAGGTTTGTGGAAATATTAAATGATTTCCACGGTGAAATTGATATAAAAAGTTTTCATATTATCCTTGAGAAAATGAAGGATAAGCTTGAAGCTGAAGCCTCCCATCTTGAGATTACTTTTCCTTATTTTTTGCAGAAAGAAAAAAAGGGGGGGAAAAAGGTTCTCGGTCTTTACCATTGTTCCATGCATGGCTCCCTGGAACAGGAAGATACCCTGACCATAAGTATAGAAGTACCCATCAGCCTTCCCGTGGTTCAAAAAATATTACAGAGACTGCCCGGTTCCATGGGTAAATGGGGCAGGGCAGATGTACATGTAAAGTGCAGCCATTTCTTCTGGATTGAAGATATTATTCTCCTGGTCGAAAAAGCTGTGCGTAAGGAATTAACGGAGACACATGGGGTGAGCGGCAGGTCACTTTCCGTTGAAGCGCTTGTTATGGGAATCGGTTCCAGCCTTGAAAAAATTTCCGAGATTGTATGGTTTTCCGTTACAGTACATAATTTTGGCGACGATTGTTCAACGTTTGCAACAATGGAATCCGGTTGAATCGATGGAGCTCTTTCAGGATGATTACCAGAGGTAGTAAACTTTAGTGCCTTACTCCATAAAATCTGTAAAGAAAAACAAGGCACTTACTTGCAGCTTGTTTGCGTTAGCACCATTAACCCACAACCAATATATTATGACCATGCGTGACTTACTATTTGAAATAGGGACCGAAGAGATACCGGCAGGTTTTTTATCACCGGCTTTGGAGCAGTTAAAAACCAATTTTATCAAGAAAACTTCTGATTTAAAAATCAGTCACGGGTCGGTGAAGACCATGGGCACCCCGAGGAGATTGGCGCTTCTGGTATTTGATCTTGCCAACAGGCAGGCTGATAGCAGGGATGAACTACTGGGTCCTTCCAAGGAGGCGGGTTTTGACGGGGAAGGAAATCCCACAAAGGCAGCCTACGGTTTTGCCCGTTCTAAAGGGGCTGACGTGGGTGACCTCAGTGTGGTGCAAACCCCTAAAGGTGAATACCTGATGCTGGTTCGTGAGGTGAAGGGTGTTGATACCTTTAAGCTTCTTCCCGAGATATTAAAGGATATTTTACTTGGTTTTTCTTTCCCAAAATCCATGCGTTGGGGCAGTAATTTACATTCGTTTGCTCGACCGATTCAGTGGTTGACCGCTATCCATGGCGACCAGGTTGTGCCATTTGAACATGATGGTATCGAAACCTCAAATATGAGCCGTGGTCACCGTTTTATGGACGGTGACCAATTTATTGTAAAAAGCGCTTTTGGTTATGAGTCGCAGCTAGTTGATAAACAGGTCCTGGTGGATCCGGCGCGGCGGAGGTTAACAGTTGTGGAAGAAATAAACCGGGCCGTGCAATCTTCTTCTTTTACAGGTGGGAGTGTGGCAATAGATGAAAATTTAGTGGATACGGTCACCAATCTTGTTGAAATGCCATTGGGTATTTGTGGTCGGTTTGATAAAAAATTTCTACAATTACCGGCCGAAGTTTTAATTACTTCCATGCGTGAACATCAGAAGTATTTTCCGGTTGTTAATGATGAAGGAGAGTTGCTAGCGGGTTTTGTCGCCGTGAATAATACCAGGGTCAACGACGATGAGATTACCAGGAAGGGCCACCAGCGTGTTTTAAGGGCCCGGCTTGAGGACGCTCTGTTCTTTTTTGAGAGTGATCGGGCTACACGACTTGAGGATCGCGTACAGCAGCTTGACGGTATTATTTTCCAGGCAAAACTTGGCACCATGCTGGAAAAGAAAGAAAGAATGGTAAAATTGGCGGGTATTCTCGCTGATAAAGTTGACCCTTCTTTGAAAGATACCCTCTGTCGGTCGGCGTTATTATGTAAAGCTGATCTTCTTTCCGATATGGTCGGGGAATTTCCGTCCTTGCAGGGAATAATGGGCGGGGCCTACGCCTTGCTGGATGGTGAGGATGTAAATGTCGCCACCGCCATCAAAGAGCATTATATGCCCAAAAGGGCGGGAGCGGAACCTGCTGCAACCGATGCGGGTGCCCTCCTCGGGCTGGTCGACAGGTTTGACACCCTGGTGGGATGTTTCGGTATCGGGCTGACACCAACCGGTACCGCGGATCCATTTGGCCTGCGCAGGATAACTTTGGCTATTTTACACACCATAGAAAATAAATCTTATTCCATATCCCTGCGGGAGATAGTTCATAAGGCCTTGGCCTTGTATGGTGATAAGGTCGACGGCAGTGCTCATACCGTGGATACGATAGTAACTTTTATAAAGGGTAGGTTTATTAACGATTGCGTGAAACAGGGGATGAGTGCGGAGGTCGTTGATGCTGCGGTTTCAGTCGCTTTTGATGATACGAATGATTGTCTGCTCAGGATAAACGCCCTTGCCGAAATACAAAAAGAACCGGCCTTTAAAGTATTGGCTGCCTCCTATAAGAGGGTAAAGAATATTATCAAGGAAAACAGGGAAACCGAGGTCGATACTAATCTTTTTGAGCACAAGGCCGAAGGCGATTTACATACCCTTTTTAAAAAAGTTTCGTTGGAGATGGAGGGGTATATTCGGAACAAGGAATATGACCATGCACTCGGGTCGATGTTGAAGATGAAAGAAGTTGTTGACACCTTTTTCGACGAGGTGATGGTTATGGCCAGTGATCCGGCAATACGTCGCAACCGTCTGAATCTTCTGACCGGTTTGGGCAACGCCATTCGCCGGGTTGGTGATATTGCCAAAATGCAGGATATTTGATCGGTAGATCTTTTGGGTTCGTTATTACGAATACTTTGTTGTTTTTGAAAATTTCTCGATGCTTCCGTAGGCGGGGTAAACTGGAACAAAAAAAAGGGCGTGTCATAAAGACACGCCCTTTTTTATAATTTTTTTCAACAATGATCTTTGTTGTTGATTTTTATTTTTTTTTGGGGTGACAGGTCTTGCAGCTTTTTAGTTTTTTCTTGGATTTATCTTTCTTGGCAACATCTTTATGACAAGAGAGACAGTTGCCGTGGCCTGCTCCTTTTATGGTATCCAGCTTTAGTTTACCCTTCTTTTTGCCGGCAAGGATTTCCTTGTTATGGCAAGATTCACATTTCTGGATCTTTTGCCCCTCTACATAGGGAACCTGTTTGCCATCCGCCATACCATGGTGGCACTCACCACATTTAAGGGATTCCTGGTGCTTTTTATGGGGGAATTGGGCGGGTTTCGGCTTTGCACTTTTGCTGCCGACCATTGTAATCTCAGCAGGTCCGACATCATCTGAAGCAAAAGATAAAACGACTCCACCTACAAGCATGAAGATTGAAACAACGCTACAAGCGACAATTTTTTTCAGCATGGCTGATCCTCTCAGTAAAATGATACCCGGACTATAGACGCAAAACACAAAAAAAATATATACCGACAATCATGTTCACGGTACGGTGAACATATTTTTTCAATATAGAGCGTAAAATCCGAGAGCTAAATAGATAAAACCGCACAACACATCAACATCCAGTCTGTTTATTTATACAGTCTTAGCATAAATTTGTCAAACATTTTACCCTGTTGCCGGTAGGGAGTTATGGCCACATCGTGGTATTCGGCGCCCTAGCTTGAACCATAACTGTGGAGACCTGGTAGTAGATAATTTACCCCGTAGTAGGTGAAAATAACCGAAAAGAATCCTGCTATCGCAAGGACGGCAATCAAGGTTCCTCTCCAGCCCCTGGTGTATTTGGCGTGCAGGGTTATGGCGTAGAAAAACCAGGTTATCAATGACCATGATTCCTTGGGGTCCCAACTCCAGTAAGTTCCCCAGGCTGAATTTGCCCATATGGCGCCGCTGATAATTCCGGCACTAAGCCATATAAATCCAAATACCATGGTTTTATGGGTGATTTCATCAATAATCTTCAGATCCGGGAGGCGGGAAACAATAGGGTTGTTATCCGGTGCGTTACCGGTACGGAGCTCCTTTACCAGATACATAATACCAAGAGCCGCAGAGACGGCAAAGGCCGCGTAACCGACAAAGCATGTAACCACATGGGCGATCAGCCAGTTGGATTGCAGGGCTGGAACCAGAGGAGAAATTGTTTTGTTGATATCACCGGCAAAAGATGCGTAAACCATGGCTAAGAAGGCAAAGGGTATTGCAAAGCTACCAATTATTCGAGTCTTAAACTTCCATTCGATGAGCAAATAAAGAATGACAATGGTCCAGGCAAAAAATATTACGGATTCGTACATGTTGGTCAAAGGGGCATGACCAATTCCCATATCGTATGATTCTTTCCAGCGCAGCAACATGGCCCAGGTCTGCACGCTCCAGCCGGTGGCGGTGACTATGGTGGCAGTTTTCCCCAGTCCGGTTGAACCGAAAATAAAAAATGCCACATAAAGAAAAGTCGAGAAAAGGTAAATAAATGTTGTTATATTTAACAGTTGGGAACTATCCATGCTGAATTCTCCGTGGTTGCGAACAGGTCAGTGGCCCAGCTTTTTGTTTAGCTGTGATACTAATTCCTGAAAATCTCGTGTGAAATCAAGTTTGTTTTTATTGGATGATCCGGCCAGGTGAAGGATTATTTTATCACTGTTTTTTCCCGCATATAGCCAGATTCTTTTGTGGGAAAGGAAAAAAGCCATAAATAAGCCGATCAGCAAAAATCCGCAACCAATATATACAAGCCATACTCCGGGGTCTTTGGTAACCTGCAGTCCCGTTGCGTACATCTGCTTGGCGGAAATTATAAAGTCGCGATCTCCGATTTTAACGGGTAGGTTCTGGTTATTATTCAGCCAATGGCTGAACGGGGGATTGTCCGCCAGTTTAAACCAAATTTTAACCTGTACAACATGGTCACCCGAAGTTTTGGCATTTATGATACCAAAGTGAATATCCTTTTCAGCCCAACTTTTTTGTTTTTGAAAGGGCAGCATAAATTGCTTTCTTTGACCTGACTGTTTATCAGTCACATTAAGAATAAAGCTCTTATATCCTTCGTAATTTGATTGGTAAAAAGTTATGCCCCGGTGGTTAAGAGGATCATTTACCTTTATATCGGTGCTTAAAACCTCTTTATTGTCTTCAATTATGGTGAGATTGCTTCTGAATTCTCTTGGCATACCGTTGCGGTAAAATTCTATAACAAAAGAATTGCAACGTACGATAAAGCCAAGGTCGATGGGTTGTGAATCGTCGTAGGCATATATCTTTGCAGTACTCTGTAATTCCGGAATCATAACAGCGCCTTTAAAACCCCAGAAATGGCCGATAAGGGCACCGGCGAAGATGATTATTATCGAGAGGTGGACGATATATACCCCCAGGCGGCTCCACCTGTTTTTTTGGGCAAAGAAGATGACATTATCGTCAACGGGGCGGACGGCAAGATTCCAACCCATGGTTTTTAATAATGATTGAATGTCTATCTTTTTAAATTGACCATGGGAAATGGGCCACTGTTTATGAAGGCCCATCTTTGCCATTCGATCCGGGGTTATTGCCAGGTTATCGCGGCTTATAATTTTTATTACCCGTGGCAGTCTGTCGAGGGAACAGATGATCAAATTCATACTGAGAATTGCCAGCAGGCCAAGATACCACCAGGAATAGTACATATCGGCAATATCGAGTATATCGAAAAAACGAGCAGCTTTAGCACCGAATTGTTGAACATAAAAATTATATGGCTCCCCCTGGGGAATAATTGTGCCGATAATAGAGGTTGAAGCCAGGGCGCAGAGGGTAAAAAGTGCTAATTTTACAGAGGAAAAAATATTCCAGAAATATTTTAGGGGAAGCATCATGTTATATAGTAATAGTTATTATTGATTGGTAAGAGCACATACATTAGTTCATATTTGGATGCAATGCAACAACATCCGGTAAATCGATACAATGTACCAATAAAATCTGATTTTTCATAATTGGCAGTTTTAACCATGCATAGTTGCATAAGTTTGAGCTGACCTTTCGGTAGCTGATGATGAAGATCAAAATTATGGTTAAATTTTTGCGTTTTGAAGTGAAAATACTTGCCATTCTTTTAGAATAAAGTTAAAAGATGTGGTCTTAGTATATTTAAACACTATGTGATAATTGATGCACTATCATCCGCTCCACGAGTGGGGGTTGGTTGAAATGTGATATAAGGAGAGGAAAAATGGCCAAGGTTTGTGAAATATGCGGTAAAGGACCAATGACCGGAAATAACGTGTCCCATGCTCATAACAAAACGAGGAGGCGTTGGTTACCTAATCTCAAGCGTGTTCGCATGGCGACGGCTGGTGGTAATAAAAAGCGTATGAGGGTCTGCACACGTTGTATCAGGTCAGGTGCTGTTGTAAAATCTGCTTGATTTATTGTTGAATATTTTAAAGAGGCGGGGGGACTATTCTCCTTGCCTCTTTTTGTTTTATCTCCGTTTGCCGGGGGGATTATGGACGAGGAAAAAATTACATTTCTTGATTTTAAAGAAGCCGCTAAGATAGTCGGTGCAATCCAGGAAGAAGAAGATATTGAACAGGTCAATAAACGTATTCTCACTGTTTACAGTCGAGATGACAGGGAGCTTTGCTGGTTTGATTTTGAAGAAGTCATGGCGGACGTGGGTGATGTTCCCAAAGACAGTGTAAAGGAAGCAGTTAATAATTATATTCTTCACCGTATTCCCACCTGGGTTCTGGATATTTAACCGGGGACGACTATAGTGGACCCCGAAAATGAGACAGTGTGCTAAGGTAGTATTCACACTGTT
>CAZQOD010000130.1:0-8848 GCA_964594945.1 uncultured Desulfopila sp. | reverse complement strand
GCAATTCTTCTTTAATTTACGACAATGGGTGTCTCATTCTCATTGACATGTTCCGTTATGCTTTATGTTATGTGTTCACTTAGGTTCGTGGAAGTTTCTTCCGGCCCCCGCCGGAGAAGAAGGATATAAATATGGGGTTTGGCCTAAAATTTAGAATCACCGGCTCCTATATCATATTAATCTCTTTGGGTATGTTATTGACAGATTGTGTTGTTATCACATTATGGCAAAGAGACACTGTTCGTTCACATGTAAAATCGGCCACATCCATTTTGCAAATGGTGGCCGACAGCCATCCCGTCGGTGTTGTCCAGATTAAGCAAAAATTAATGTTGCTACATACTGAGAATTTAATTGCAAGGGCAATCTACTATAACAATGAAGTAACGCTTCTCCCGCCCGTTGACGGTCATATGGTATTGCGTAAAACCGTACGATTTGCAACCGCGTCGACTCTGCCCATTGTACGATTTTATGGGAGAGTCTGGGGGGTCTTCAGCCCCGCTCCTGGCTATGTTGTTGTCGCTTATTCCCTGCGTACTTCTTCTTCTCCGGTTGCTATTGCCCTGCTGGTAGATCTAAAGCCGGTATATGGAAAGATAATATCAGACCATAAACTGGCCTTGGTTTATATGCTTTTTAATGCGCTGATTCTTGGTGTAATTGGTCTTTTTCGGATGATAGAAATTATCTTGAAACCATTGGAGAGGCTTGTGCAGCTTGCAGATGGTTATAGTGAGGCAGGAGTTGCCGGTTTTTCCGTGGCTGAAGAAGGACAGCAACTAAAAAAACTTGCATTTTCGCTAAACACAATGGTCAGGCGCATAGAAGATGATAAAGGGAGATTGAAGGAGACGATTGAGTCGCTTGAAAAGAGTAATAAAGAGTTAAAGGAAAGTAAAAAAAGTGTTGTTACAGCCGAAAAGATGGCCGCGGTTGGTGTTTTTTCGGCGGGAATGGCCCATGAAATTGGTAACCCCCTGGGGGTTGTGCAGGGTTATCTGGAGTTATTGGCCGACGACAGCTTGGAGGCGAAGGAAAGAAGGCTTTTTGTAAAAACTGCGGTCGCCGAAATTGACAGGGTCAATAGCCTGATTCGGCAATTGCTCGATTTTGCAAGCCCCGTAGAAAATCATGATGAAGAAATTGAAATTGAAAAACTTCTTTGTCGGTTTGATGCTATGATTATAGGCCATAAAGGGGTACAATATGTTGATTACACAAGGATTATGGATTTTGAGGAGCCGGTTTATATTAAAGGTGGTGAATCCTTGCTACAGGTTTTATTAAACTGTTTTTTAAACGGTCTTGACGCGGTACAAGAAAACAAGGAAGCAGACGAAAAAATTATCCGGTTACGTTGTTGTCTGGTGGAAAGTGATAAGCAAAAAAATATTGAGATATGTATAGAGGATAATGGCATTGGTATAGAAGAAGAGAAACTAACCGTTGTTTTCGATCCTTTTTACACAACCAAGGAACCTGGCAAGGGGACGGGGCTTGGCCTGTCTGTCTCCTATTCGTTAGTGGAGGCGATGGCGGGAAAGATATGGGTTACAAGCGAGGTTGGTTCGGGCACTGTCGTTCATATTTTACTGCCAATCAGTGATAGATAGTTGAGAAAAAGAGGATCTTGTTGCTATGACAAGCGGTAATAAAAATATAGTCCACCGTATCTTGGTGATTGATGACGAAGATAATATGCGGCAAATGTTACTGACATTACTAAAAAAACATGGATACCATGTGGAGGGCGCAGAGGACGGGATACGCGGCTTGGAGATGGTTAAGGAGAATATGTTTGATTTTATCCTCTGTGATGTCAGGATGCCCGGAATTGACGGTCTGCAGTTTTTAAAACAGGCAAAGGACTATATTGGATCATCAACAGTTATTATGATGTCTGCCTATGGAAGTGTTGAGACAGCCTTGAATTGTATGAAAGCCGGTGCCTATGATTTTATATCAAAACCTTTTAAAGTTGATGAGGTATTGCTGGCTCTTAAAAAGGCGGAGGAGCGGGAGATATTAAAGTCTGAAAACCGTCAGTTAATTGAAATAATACGGGAGAAACAACAGCCTTCAGGTTTTGAAACGATAATCGGAGAAAGCAAAGAGATCAGAAAAATTGTGCAGTTGGCCAGTAAGATTGCACTCTATGAAGCGTCCGTTCTTATCACCGGCGAATCGGGGACAGGTAAAGAGCTGGTGGCAAGGGGAATTCATGCCGGTTCCGCCAGGTGTAATAAAAATTTTTATGCGGTTAATTGCGGTTCCATTCCGGCTGATTTATTGGAAAGTGAACTTTTTGGTTATGTTAGGGGGGCTTTTACCGGCGCCGACAGGGATAAAAAAGGACTTCTTGAGGTGGCTGACGGTTCGACGCTTTTTTTAGACGAGATAGGTGAAATGCCTCTTGCGATGCAGGTTAAATTATTGCGTGTACTCCAGGAAAAAGAGATAAGACCTTTAGGGGGGGCACAACTGAAAAAAATTGATGTCCGTATCCTGGCGGCAACGGGAAGAAATCTTCTTGATGATGTGAAAAACGGTTTGTTCAGGGAAGACCTGTTTTATAGATTAAACGTTCTGACTCTTCATTTACCTCCGCTCAGGAATCGCATTGATGATATTCCTCTTTTATGTGGCCATTTTCTGCAAAAATATAATAGTAAATTTAAGACAAGGGTCAATTATCCGGGCGGCGATGTACTGAAAAAAATGATCGAATATAACTGGCCTGGAAATATACGTGAGCTTGAAAATATTATACAGAGGGGAGTGGTCTTTGCCGACGGTAATAATTTTGATATTGAGCAATTACCAAAAGTGTTAAATCGTGAAAGCCAGGGGGATGCATTTAATATTCCCCATTGTGGTTTCTCTTTAAAAAAAGCACAAAAAGTTTTGGAACGAAAAATTATTGCAGGCGCCCTTCAAAAAAGTGAAGGCAATAAATCCGGGGCGGCCCGTTTACTTGAAATCAGTTATCCATCACTTCTAAATAAGATAAAAGAATATGGATTATAGGCCATTGTAATTAAAGGTTTGAGTCCTGTTCCCACCTTGTTCGGGGGACGCCGTAAACCCGTCCATGGGGGCTTGGCTGTAGACGTATATGTAATAGGGGGAGTATTTTGGGCCATGTAGGACAATTGTGAGATTCATTTTTTATTTTTCTTAGGAAAGGATATGTCAGGTTTATGACAATTTATTCAACTCTTAAGGAGGGCAAAATGAAAAATCATAAAGGTTTTACTTTGGTCGAATGTATGAGTTGCATGATGATCTTGTCGTTGCTGTCGGCATTGACCGCCCCTGTTTTGAAAACAATGCGCCAGAGAACGATTTTCCACCGAGAAGTTGCTATGTTAGTACATGGCTTGCAGGAGGCAAAGGTTATAGCGATAAAGAGGAATTGTTTTGTGGTCCTGACCATCACAAACAGCGGCTATAAAATTTTTGTAGATAATGGTGAAAATAACGGAACCTCCGGTGACTGGATACGTCAAAAAAGTGAAAAAATTATCTTAGATCATGCCATTCCGGCTGTCATTCGTATGGCTACAACCTTTCCGGAAAAGCGTACTCGCTTTAACGGCAAGATAGGCAATACTGCAGGCCGCATAATTCTAACGGATAGTATTGGTAAACGGACCGAGGTTGTGGTCAATGTTACCGGACGGATTCGCGTACAGCAGACCTGATAGAGCGTATTAAAGCTTTTCCCTTGACTTTTCGCGCTAAACATTTGTATATCTTACCCTTGAAAATGAATAATTGTTCATTATGTCATATAAGGTTAGTGTAGTGTGGCGTATTGTAATGTTTAAACTTTTTTAAAAGAGGAAATGTATGTCTAAATTAGTAGCACCTCACGGTGGAAAAGGGTTGGTTTGCGCCTTGCTTGAAGGCGCCGAGCGCGATGCAGAACTTAAAAAAGCTGCTGGTTTAAAGCAGATTCAGATCTCGGATCGTGCCAAGGGTGATCTGATTATGATGGGAATCGGTGGTTTTTCTCCACTCACCGGTTTTATGAAAAAGGCTGATTGGAAGGGCGTTTGCGAAAATTTTCAAATGGCTGACGGCACCTTTTGGCCCGTTCCCATTACTCTGGATGTGACCGCTGCTGAAGCCGCTGACATTGCGGAAGGTTCGGAAATAGCGCTTGTTACAGGTGATACTGTTTTTGCCACCATGCTTGTCGAAGAAAAATTCGAGATGAGCGAGGCCGATAAAAAATGGGAATGTGAAAAAGTTTTTATGGGTGAGGGTGAAGAGTCGGTTGACGGTAAGTTTTGGGAGATTGCTCCCGAAGATCATCCCGGTGTTATCATGGTTATGGCCCAGAAAGATGTTAACCTGGCGGGACCTGTTAAAGTTTTATCCGAAGGTGAGTACCCGTCTGAGTATCCCGGTGTCTACCTGAAACCCGCTGAGACCCGTGCAATGTTTGATGAGCGTGGCTGGTCCAATGTTGCTGCCCTTCAGCTTCGTAACCCCATGCATCGCTCCCATGAGTTTCTTGCCAAAATCGCAGTTGAGGTATGTGACGGTGTTTTGATTCACTCCCTTATCGGTAATCTTAAGCCGGGTGATATCCCCGCCGAGACCCGTGTAAAGGCAATTGATATCCTGATTGAAAACTATTTTGTTAAGGAACATGTTATCAATGCGGGCTATCCCCTTGATATGCGCTATGCCGGTCCGCGTGAGGGGCTTCTCCATGCGACTTTCCGTCAGAATTATGGCGTCAACAATATGCTGATTGGTCGTGATCATGCCGGTGTCGGTGATTTTTATGGTCTTTTCGAAGCCCAGGAAATTTTTGATCGCATTCCCAAAAGTGGTGATGATGCAAAAGATCTGCTTTGTAAGCCCATGAAGATTGACTGGACATTTTATTGTCATAAGTGTGACGGTATGGCGTCTCTGCGTACCTGTCCCCATGATAAGGAATCCCGCGTTATTCTTTCCGGCACGAAGTTGCGTAAGGCCCTTTCAGACGGCGCTGAGATTGTAGACCATTTTGGTCGTGACGAGGTCTTGGACCATTTGAAAATTTACTATGCAAACCTAAAAGAAAAGGTTGAGGTGAAGATGCAGGGCGCCGCTTCCGGTGATGCCATGTAACAGTTGAACTATTTCCCGTTTTATGGGGTGGGGAGATGTCGCTGTATGGTGATATCTCCCCTTTTTTTTGTTTATTATTTGTCATTTATCGGGGGGATTATGCCGGAGTTACAGGTGGGGCTGGGGGAAAGAAGTTATCCTATTATCATAAAATCCGGATGCTTTTCAGATGTGGCCTCCTATCTTTTAGCAAACCGGATAGGAAATAAATACGGCCTTGTATATGATTCCAAGGTGGCAGATTTATATGGTGACAGACTGTTTTCCTCTCTTCGGGCAAGTGGTGTTGACGTTAAAAGGTTTGTTTTCCCCCAGGGCGAAGTAAGCAAAACATTGCAGACCATTGGTAACCTTGCATCTTTACTTGCTCAAAATGGTTTTGATAGACGGGATGGTCTGATAGCTTTGGGTGGTGGTGTTACCGGTGATCTTGTTGGTTTTCTTGCCTCGTCCTATATGCGGGGCATTCCCTTTTTGCAAATCCCCACCACATTATTGGCCCAGGTTGACAGTTCTGTCGGGGGCAAAACCGGTGTTGATATTCCTGAAGGGAAAAATCTGCTTGGCGCCTTTTATCAGCCGCAAAACGTATTTATCGATACGGCGTTATTAAGTACTCTGCCGAAAAAGGAGTTACTGGGCGGGATGGCGGAGGTAATAAAATACTCTATTATTAGGGATGGTGATTTTTTTGACTTTCTTGTTACTAAAAGAGAACAAATTTTGGCTCTTGAAGATAAGACCATAGAAGAGATGGTTTATACATGTTGTAAGATTAAGGCGGATGTGGTGGCTGAGGATGAACGTGAGGGAAATATCCGCAGGATCCTGAATTTCGGGCATACCATCGGTCATGCGCTTGAGGCCGCTTCAGATTATTCATTGATCCATGGATTTGCGGTGTCAATCGGCATGGTTACTGCGTCCAGGCTTGCCGTTTATGCCGGATACCTTGATAATGATATTTGTCGGAAGATAACCGGAATCCTTAAAGAATATAATTTACCGAGAGAAATTCCAGCAAATATTGATCGAAGGGCAATAAAAAAGTACCTTTTAACGGATAAAAAAATTGTCGATGGCAGGGTTAATTACGTGCTGCCGACGGCGATTGGCGCCACTATTATCACCGATTCAATAGCCCCTGAACTTGTAGATAAGGTTCTTCACTGAAAATATTTTTATATGAATGTGTTTTCCAAAGCTTTGGCTTTTGAGATATCAGACAGCAAATAGTGTGATGAATAATAAATAAAATATACTCATAATAACGCTTAGTTAACAGTATAAAACATTTTCTTTTTTCTGGATAAGATTTTGGTTAAAATTAATGAGCAGGCATGAAAAATATATGACACTGGCCCTGGAATATGCTGAAAAAGCATTGGCCAGGGGAGAGTTTCCCGTGGGTTGTCTCATGGTATATAACGGAGAAGTCGTTGCCGGTGGCGGGCGACTGAGCAGTCGGGACAATATTAATGAGCTAGACCATGCCGAAATCGTGGCCTTGCGTTTCCTGCTGAAAAATAACAATAAAATAAATTTTGCTGATATTACCGTCTATTCGACGATGGAACCGTGTCTTATGTGTTTTTCTACCCTTTTGGTAAATGGTATTAGAAAAGTTGTCTTTGGTTATGAAGATGTTATGGGAGGTGGTACCAATCTTTCCGTGGTTGGTTTACCACCACTTTATTCCCGGCTTGATCCGCAAATAATAGGTGGTGTTTTACGTTTGCAGTGCCTTGAATTATTTAAAAATTTTTTTTCCAACAGTGAAAATATATATCTTAAGGGTAGTTATCTGGCCACCTATACTTTGGCGCAGTAGTATCAGAATTTTTGTGAGTATTTGACTCCTTACATCCATCCAAGAGATTATAAAATGACTTATATCGCTAAAACGGTGGGTTTTAAGCCCGGTGAGAGGAATGTTTTTTTTCATATATTAACGGCCTGTAATTTATCTTGCAGTCATTGTTATATAAATCATAAGCAACATGGCGAAAACAGTCTGACAAAGGAACAGATCATTGAATGGTTGCAACTCTTTGTAGATAAGAAAAAAAAGACAAACCTTATTTTGCTTGGTGGTGAACCGACCCTGCACCGGGATCTCCCCCATGTGATTACAGAGGCCAAAAAGGCAGGCTTTTTTGTAACCGTTGATACCAATGGTTTTTTGTTTAATGATTTTCTTAATAAAATATCACCTAACTCCTTGGATTATTTGAGTTTTAGTCTTGATGGCCCCAATGCGGAGGTCAACGATCCCATCAGGGGAAAATCTGTTTTTGACACCTGCGTAAAAAATATTCGTCGCGCCGTCTCAATGGGATTTTCAGTAAGTGTTATTTTTACAACCAGCCTGAGGAATAAGGATTTTTTGCATAAAATGGTGCCTCTTCTGGTGGAATTAAAGGTAAAAAAATTTTTTATTCAGGTCATTGGCCTGCGTGGTAAATCGGCTCAGCACAATATTGAAAGTAGGGTAAAACAAGTTCAGGTTAGTCGTGAAGAGTGGTTGAAAATTGTACCGGAGGTTGCTCTCCAGGCTGCGGCCAGGGGCATTGAGGTAACCTATCCCAAGGTTTTTTTAGATAAAGATGAGTTGTTCGAATGTGCGGGCAATGTTGCTGAAAATTTTTTTATTTTTCCAAATGGCAGGGTCTATAAATGCCCCCTCTGCGAAGATTATCCGGTTAATGCTTATCATATTGAAAACAATAAATTAATCGCTACTGGAGGTTTAACCGAAGAATCCTTTTTCGCCCTTGATATAAAAGAGGGATGCGTAATGAACAAACTCCTGCAACCAGACAATATAGAATATGATAAGGATGGCGGGGTAGTGCATCGGATCTCGTGTTGTCTGTTAAAAGAGCAGATTAATCTTTAACTAACACCGGAAATGACCGGTAAGCCGGTATAAGTTTCTTGTTGATGTTACCGGCATCCGGTTTTTTATGGTCTATTATTTTTTGTTTTTTATTACAGTTTTTACGGAGTAAGGCATTAACATCTTAAATTTATATGAAAGTGGTTTCACTTTTGAGTTGCTTTCATTGTTAGTTGTGACTGTGGCCTGAGAGTTTGGTTCAGCCATGCTGGTTTCTAACATTGGATCATAAATAGCGATAGTATAAGTCATAAGTCAAAGCGTATTCTTAAAAATGTCTGTCCACAAGAGGCTGCCCTGCCCTAACTCTTTGTTGTTTTTCCCATCCGGTACGCAAGGTATATGTACAGTGCAAGAAATCGAAATATTATCCATATGTTTGTGCTGACAAAATTAAAGAGCATTTCTATTTAAAGAAGAAAACGTAAACTTCGAAATATTATATTTCTCGATGGATATTTTAAAATCTCGTAGTTATTAAAAATAATCTGTAATTACAGATAGATATTCTTTTTTGTTCAGACATATCGTAAAACGAAAAAAAATGTGGTAAAAAATACGTCCATAGGCTAGGTTGTCCGTATATCAGTTGAGTATTACAGTAAAAAAAATAAAGATATCGGTGGTGGAGTGCTTGCCGCCCAGTTCGGGCCGATATTTTAGTGCGCAACGGGGCAGTATCTATTCGGTATGTTGAGCCTGGCTAAAGCATGGTTCATGGTGCTGTTTGAAAACGATGGTTGTTATTTTATTCTTTTTTCGAGGTCGATATGAAGATCATACTCTCTTTCCTTTTATTTCAGTTAATCAGCCTGA
>CAZQOD010000129.1:0-8873 GCA_964594945.1 uncultured Desulfopila sp. | reverse complement strand
AAAGCGTAGTGGGAAACCTGCCGATCAAAAAGATGAAAAAATGTATGTTGACTAACGAATGTGTAATATTATTGCTCTTTTCCCTTAAAATTGGCAATATAAAAACAATTTTCAACGGCGTCAGAGGCACTTGGCAGCGCCCGATAAGAGAGAGCGCGAAGCGGTCTCTCTTATTAGATGGAAAATATCCATATATACCTTATTTATGCAGTGATTTTCTATGGTATTCGATATCAAGTTGCTAAAAATGGAAAAGTCTGTGCCTTTAATTTAAAATAGATAAAGCCCTGTTTTTAATGAGCATAGCATACTTTAATGTCCTGTCAACCAATGCCAGCATAACAAGCAAGTGATTGTTATGCTGATCTCTTGTAATATAGCTGTGGCGATAATTGCTGAAAATACCTGTTTTGGCAGGATATGGCGGCAGATGGGTATTTTTCATTATTGATACCTGGCGCACTTATTGTAACTGTTTTTTTTATAGCGCGTGTAAGGTTCAACCGGTGATTTTGCGGGCAAATGTTCGGGCCTTTTCTTGGGTGTAGGCCGGTAAATTTTCTGGTGTGGAGCATGAGCCGATAAAGAGTTCTCCCGCGTTGATTGCTTTATGTGGTTTCTGCAGGCGCCGAAAGGCGGTAAATGTAGCTTCCGCATTGTTTTCATATCCCCCTCCACCGGTTATAAGCAGCGCCTGACGTTGGCCTTCCACCAGGGAGGAATGGTCGGGCTGATGATAATTTACATAGAGACTGTAAGTTCTATCTATAAAAGCTTTCATCTGTGCGGTTACACCCCAGAAATAGAGGGGTGAGGCGAAGATAACAAGATCTGATTCAACCAATTTTTTAAGAATGGTAATGGTATTATCGTTTAGGATACAGCCGATTTTATCGGGCTCTTTTTTGCATTCACCACAGGCAAGACAGCCGTTAATGGTTTGCTCGGCAAGGGGAATTGAGGTAACGTTATGGCCAAGATTTGTTAATTCCTCTTCCATCCATAAGGTTATTTGCCGGGTATTGCCGTTTTTCCTGGGACTTCCAAGCAGGGTAATAATTTTCATATCATTTTTTCAGGGTTTAGGATTAGCTTAAATTAATTACATTGGATTATTATTTGTTATCGACGGGATTTTTTTAAGCGGCGTAGTTGGATTGGTTTTGTCTCCCGTTTTCGTTCGATCCAGTTTTGATAAAGGTCAACCGTGAACATTAACAGGAGGATAAAAATAACTATCCACTGGGGAATATAGGGAAAAGAGCTGTCGTTAATGGTGAGGTGGGCTACGTGGCCTCCTTCGAGAATAAGGACGAAACCAATGAGTAGCAGTACAAAGAGGCCGAGGATTTCAAAGTCTGGATTTTCGTTCATATAGTCGGAGATTGCTCCCGCGAAAAACAGCATAATAGCGACCGATATGATAACAGAACCGGCCATGACCAGGAAGATATCGGTCATTCCGACCACGGTTAAAATTGAGTCAACCGAGAATAGCAGGTTCATTCCCACTATGACAAAAAGGACATGGTAAAAATTGTCGACCGGTTTTACCTCCTGTTCAACGCCTTTTGATTTATGTCGCAATTCTTTGACCCCTTTCCATATCAGGAAAAGACCTCCGATAATTAGGATTACCGATTTGCCGCTGAACGCCCCTTTAATTGCGAAGATTGATTGAAATCGGTAGTCGAGGTGATAGAATACGTCGGTCGCATATTTAAGGATGTAGCTGACCATGGCCAGGAGGATGATACGGAATATCATGGCCAGGAACAGACCGAGATTAATGGCCTTTTTGCGTTGATTGCTTGGAAGCTTATTGGCAAGTATGGTGATTATGATCAGGTTGTCCGCTCCGAGGGCTATCTGGATCAGGGTGACGGTAAAAAGGTTGAGCCAGAAGACACTTTCAAAAACAACATCAAACATGTTACGCTCCGTCTCGCTGTGGGTTTCTCAAAATATATGCAAATTATCCAGCGACATTCTAGCACATCATATTGAGTGAACCTAATCATTTTCTTTGAAATTAACGGAGTTGACCGGTATGATTTGTAACCATATAAAAAGTATATTCCCTGGATTATGTTGAATCTAAGCAAAAATAAGCGCTGCTGGTCGGAGGGGTTGCCCTGAAAATTTGTTGATTATAAACTCTGGGCAACATTATTATTCAAATCGTAAAGTTCATTTTATCATGTTCTGAGCGTAATATTTGGGTCGTTTTTGTATGAAACAGTTAATTACGCCCCGCATGGATCAGTGTATCGGTTGCCATTCATGTACTCTGGCCTGTGCGCGGCTTGTCCATAAAAAGATATCATGGAATTGTGCCGGTATTCGTATTCACTCCTCCGGAGGTCTTTCCACGGGGTTTATCGCCAATCGGTGTCTGTCGTGTTCCCCCGCCCCTTGCGCAGATGCCTGTCCGACAGGGGCGTTTTCGCTCCGCAGGGGTGGTGGTGTCGTCGTCAATAAGAAATTGTGTCTGCGCTGCGGGAAGTGTGCGCAAGCCTGCCCGGTTGATGCAATTTATCAGGATCGAGCCGGAGATGTCTACGTTTGTATACATTGCGGACAATGTGTTTCGTTCTGTCCGCAAAATTGTTTGGAGATGCGGGGAAGTGATGTTACGGCGGAGGTATTGTCATGATCCGTGAAGAGTTTCGTGTTTTGCTGGTTGATGCATCTTTGGGTAGGGGCAAGGTTCTTGAATTGGATGGGCGTTGTGAAGTCGTTGGTGGCAGTGGTCTTGCCGCCATGCTTTTTGAAAAATTCGGCAGTCCAAAACTTGCCTGGGACGATGAGTCCCAGCCGATAATTTTTGCAATTGGCCCGCTCACCGGTTATTTCCCCCTGATGAGTAAAATGGTTTGCTCCTTTAAATCCAACTATCATAACGAATATACTGAGAGTCATGCCGGGGGGAGGGGAGCCCTGGCTCTGCGCTTCAGCGACCTGGACGGTTTGGTGATTGTTGGCCGGGCAAAACGCCTTTCTATTCTCTGTGTCGGCGCAAATCAACTTGAGTTGCGGGAAGCGTCATTTTTACGGGGTATGGATGCGGACAGTTCCGGTAAGCTTATGCGCCGCATGTTCAAAAAAGGCAGTGGTCATCGCTCCATTATGCGTATTGGTCCCGCAGGAGAAACAGGTTCGGCAATGGCCTGTATTAATGTTGATTCCTATCGTCATTTTGGTCGCATGGGTGGTGGCGCGATCCTGGGAAGCAAAAATATAAAAGGTATTGTTATCCATGGGGATAGTGATTTTGAACTTCCCGCCGGTAAAGAGTATGCCGGGGTGTACGGTGATGTGTACCGAAAGGTTACCTCCACGGATATGATGCGTAAATATCATAACCTTGGCACGTCCGCTAATCTACAGGGTTTAAATGATATCAGCTCCCTGCCGTGGCGTAACCTGCAGCAGACCAGTGACCCTGGTATCGTGACAATTACCGGCTCTGTTTTTGCTGATGAAGCTTTGCTCAGAAACGGGGCATGTTCCGGTTGCCCCGTGGGTTGTATTCATATAGGGTTTGTGCGGGAAAAGATGAAGGACAATCGTTACCACTATAACCAGGTGGCCTACGATTATGAACCTATTTTCGCCCTGGGGAGCATGCTGGGTATATGCAATAGTTTTAATATCCTGCGTATACTTGAGGTAATGGAAAAGGTCTGTTTGGATGCCATGTCTGCGGGTGTGGCCCTGGCCTGGGCCACGGAGGCTCTGGCCAGGGGGTTGATTGGTGTAAAAGAGACACTGGTCCCCTTGAGTTTTGGCGATGCCGGTGTTTACTTACAGGCGGCTGATCATCTGGGGCATGGCAGAAATGATTTTTATAGACTCCTTGGTCAGGGTACGCTTAAGGCTGCCGAGGTTTATGGCGGCGCGGATTTTGCTTGTGTTCTCGGCCAGGAGATGGCAGGTTATGCCACGGGAGAATTGTTTTTTGTCGCTCAGGCCCTTGGTTTCAGGCATTCACATCTTGATACAGGCGCCTATAGTTATGATCAGAAGAATGCAACACATGATGTGCAGAATGCTGTGGATTTTTTAATTAAAGATGAACCGGCCAGGGTGTTTTTGACATCAATGGTCAGCTGTCTTTTTGCCAGATCGGTATATACGGATGAGCAGTTGAGTAAATGTCTGCAGAGTGTCGGCCTGTCAAAAATTGCCGGTGCCATACCAGAGACAGCCGAACGTATCCGTACTCTTCGCTGGCGGGTCAGGGCGCAAAGTGGTTTTGATCCCGTTAATTATTCGATTCCCAAACGATTCTATCAGGTCAAGACCTGGAAAGGAGCGGTGGACAGGGAATATCTTGATAACTTAAAAAAGGAGTACGGTAGGCGGATTAAGCAATTAATTGCGGGCCAGTAATTTATTACCCCTCCGGATCACGCATCATCCGGAGGGGTAATATTATTTGTTAACATTAACTCTGGTTATAACAGGTCGGCGATGGCTTCTTTTTCAGTTAACAGTTCTTTTTCAGTCGCGCTCATCATCTGTCGTTGAAAATCACTGATTTCAAGACCCTTAATTTCCTGCCATTCACCATTTTCACAGGTGATGGGCAGTGCGTACATGATATCATCATCGATACCGTAACTGTTGCCCGCGCTGTAAACACCCATGCTGACCCAGCCGCCGTTTGAGCCGAGTGCCCAGTCACGCATATGATCCACAGCTGAAGAGGCAGCGGATGCAGCGCTGGAGGCGCCTCGGGCCTTGATAATCGCCGCCCCCCGTTGTTGGACAGTGGGGATGAAGTCGTTCACATACCAGTCGTTGTCCACCTTGTCTTTTACGGATGCGTTATCAACGGTGGCAAAGCTGATATCGGGGAATTGGGTGGCGGAGTGGTTGCCCCAGACCACCATTTTTTTAACCTTGGTGGAATGGCTGCTGGTTTTGGCGGCAATCTGAGACAGGGAACGGTTATGGTCAAGGCGCATCATAGAAGTGAAATTGCGGGGATTAAGATCCGGTGCGTTTTTCATGGCAATAAGCGCGTTGGTGTTGGCGGGATTACCCACCACCAGGACTTTGACGTTTTTATTGGCATTGTCATTTAGAGCCTTGCCCTGCACCGTGAAAATAGCGCCGTTTGCCTTGAGCAGGTCCGAACGTTCCATGCCGGGGCCCCGGGGCCGTGAACCGACGAGCAGGGCGTATTCAACGTCTTTGAATGCGACGTTCGGGTCATCGGTGGTGATAACATCCGCGACCAGCGGGAAGGCGCAATCGTTAATTTCCATGACCACGCCATCCAGGGCACTCATTGCCGGTGGGATTTCGAGGAGCTGGAGTATCACCGGCTGATCTTTACCGAGCATGTCACCCGCTGCGACACGAAAAATAAGAGAATAGCTGATCTGGCCGGCGGCGCCGGTAATTGCAACACGTACTGGGGTCTTCATTTTTTGCTCCTCCTTGGAATGATCTTTATGGGTGTATTACAAAAAGGTCTTACATAAGTGTTTTGTTGACTGCTGATTGTAGACGACAAGAAAAGATACCATAATGCTGTTCAGGAATCCAGGGATAGCACTGAATGACCGTTCATTTATTTATCAGTAGTGATGATGGATGGCATCAATTTATTTGGGACTGCGGTTGTTTTACAGGGATGGTTCAGCACTTTACACATTATTTTGTTATTAAGTTGGGGATAAAATGTAGTCGCTGTTTTATACGCTGCCGAAACCGCCTCCCCCCGGTGTTTTAATAATAATGATATCGTCTTTGTTTAAGGATATTTCGTCGTTGCCACCCAGTTTCGTTAACTTACCGTTTGCGCGGAGTACACTGTTTTCCCCGCGTTTACCTCCAAGACCACCCTTTAATCCGTAGGGTTCTGTCTCCCTGTTTGATGAAAGGATGGTTGCGGTCATCGCTTCGAGGAAGCGAATCTTGCGGATAACCCCATCTCCCCCGGGGAATTTTCCCTTGCCGCCTGATCCGTGGCGCAGGGAGAACGATTCCACCCGGGTGGGGTAACGGTGTTCAACCACTTCGAGGTCGGTCATCCTGGTAGTGGTCATATGGCTGTGTACGCCGCTGGTTCCGGGATGATCTGGTCCGGCGCCGGTACCACCGCAGATGGTTTCATAATTTTGGTGGCTGGAGTTACCGTAGATAAAATTATTCATGGTCCCCTGGGAGGAGGCGAGGATGCCGAGGGCACCATAAAGGGTATCGGTTATGGCCTGGGACACTTCGGTATTACCGGCAATAACCGCTGCCGGGTACTCCGGGCTGATCATGGTTTTGGCTGGAATAATGATTTTAAGCGGCCTCATGCATCCCTCGTTAAGGGGGATATTATCGTCGACAAGGGTACGGAATACGTAAAGCACAGCGGCCTTGCAGACACCGGTTGGGGCATTGTAATTGCCCCTGTTCTGGGGTGATGTTCCGGTGAAATCTATACAGGCCTCCCGCTTGGATTTATCCACGCTTATTTTTACAGATATTTGACAGTTGCCGTCAATGGGGTGCACAAAGCTGCAGTCTTGCAGGACGTCGAGAACACGCCGTACCGATTCTTCGGCATTATCCTGCACATGTTTCATATAGGCATGGACAACATCGAGGCCGAAATGATCGACCATCTTGGCAAGTTCTACGGCGCCGGTTTTATTTGCGGCGATTTGGGCGGTGAGGTCGGCAATATTCTGTTCAATATTCCTGCATGGATATGGGCCTGAGGCGAGCAACGCCCGGGTCTCTTTCTCTCTAAAAATGCCCCGGTGTACCAGGAGAAAATTGTCTATCAATACACCCTCTTCGTCAATATGCCGACTGTCGGGTGGTGAAGAACCTGGTGTCCTGCCTCCGATATCCGCGTGGTGTCCCCTGGAGGCAACATAAAAGAGCAAAGTTGTGTTGCCGTCACCAAAAACAGGAGTGATAACAGTAATATCTGGAAGATGTGTGCCGCCATTATATGGGGCGTTCAGCATATAAACATCACCCTTGTCCATGGTTGCCCGGTTTTCCCTGATGACGGTTTTGATGGATTCACCCATGGAACCGAGGTGGACAGGGACATGGGGCGCATTGGCAACCAGGTTACCGTCCTGGTCAAAGAGGGCACAGGAAAAATCGAGGCGCTCTTTGATATTCACTGAGTAGGCCGTATTGGCAAGGGTGGCGCCCATTTGTTCGGCAATGGACATGAAAAGATTGTTGAATACTTCGAGCATAACCGGGTCAGCGGAGGTGCCGACGGCCCCATCTTTTTTTCTCTCTTTATAACGTTCAAGAATAAGGTGGCCGTACCGGTTACCGGTGGCTTGCCATCCCTCTTCAACGATGACTGTGCCGGTCTCTTCGGCAATAATAGCAGGCCCTTTAATATTATGGTGGCACGATAATTGACCACGGAGGAAAAGGGGAGTGTTTTTCAGCCTGTTACCGCTCACCATTTTTACGATATCATGGGGGACGGGCGGGGTGGCCTGGGTGGGGCGGGTTATCTCCGAGTCGAGGGCGGATTCGGTACTGCCCACGGCCTCAACGGATAGAGCTTCGACAATAAGTTTTCTATTTTCTACGATAAACCCGAAACGCAGTTTATGTGTCTGTTCAAAAGATTGTTGCATTTCCGCTATGGAACCGAGATCGACGAGAAGGGTGGAGTCGGTACCCTCGTAGCGCAGGTGTACTTTACAGGAAAGAGTAATTTTTTCAGGGGGAATGTCTTGATCGATTATTTCATCTTTTACTTCGGCCATAAGCGGATCGGAGGTCCGAGCGATAATCCGTTCAACTCCCGGAACGAGCGGGTATTCTATCTGTACCTGGCGAAGGGCGCGGATATCGGCAAGACCCATACCATAGGCGGAAAGTACCCCGGCGAGCGGGTGGATAAATACCCTTTTCATACCGAGGGAGTCGGCGACAAGACAGGCGTGTTGCCCACCGGCTCCACCGAAACAGTTGAGGGTGTAGTCTGTTACGTCGTAGCCCCTTTGTACCGATATTTTTTTTATGGCGTTGGCCATATTTTCCACCCCGATTCTTAAAAATCCTTGTGCTGTTTTTTCAGGTGATTGCACGGGGGAGCTGGTTGCCTGAGCAATGGTGTCGGCCAGGGTTGCAAAACTTTCCCGGACAATATCCTTGTCCAGTGGTAAGAGGGAATTTTTACCAAATACCCTGGGGAAGTATTGCGGTTGGACCCTGCCCAGCATAACGTTGCAGTCGGTTATGGTCAGGGGGCCCCCGCGACGATAACAGGCGGGGCCCGGATTTGCTCCGGCGGACTCAGGCCCTACCCTGAAGCGGGTGGAATCAAACTTGAGAATTGATCCGCCGCCCGCGGCTACCGTATGGATGCGCATCATGGGCGCGCGCATCCGGACTCCGGCAACCATGGTCTCAAAACTTCTTTCATATTCGCCGTCGTAATGGGTAACATCGGTTGATGTTCCCCCCATATCAAAGCCGATGAGCTTCGTGTAACCGGCAATTGCGGCTGTCTTGACCATTCCCACCACTCCCCCCGCCGGCCCGGAAAGGATGGCATCTTTACCCCTGAATAAATGGGCGTCGGTGAGTCCGCCGTTTGATTGCATAAACATTAACTTGCAACGGTCGTTAGCCGAACTGTCGAGAAGGTGGCTGATCCTGGCGATATAGCGGTTCAGGATGGGAGAAAGGTAGGCGTCCACCACGGTTGTATCACCCCTGGAGACAAGTTTCATAAGCGGGCTTATTTTGTGGCTAACGGAGATCTGTTCAAAACCAATTTCCTGGGCGATTTGCTCGAGTTTTTCTTCGTGGATGGTGTGGCGGTAACCGTGCATCAAAGTGATGGCAACGGCGCGGATACCCTTATCATAGGCTTT
>CAZQOD010000128.1:0-9321 GCA_964594945.1 uncultured Desulfopila sp. | reverse complement strand
TTGAGCCCTATATAAATATGGAAATAAGGGTTGGTAAGGAGAGCGTCGGCGATGTTATGGGTGATCTGAATTCCAGGCGGGGCAAGGTTATGGGCATGGATTCAAAAGATGGGCTTGAAATTATTAATGCCCAGGTTCCCCAGGCGGAAGTCATGCTGTATGCGACCGATTTGACTTCCATGACCGGTGGTTTGGGTAGTTTCAGTATCTCATTTTCCCATTATGAAGAGGTCCCGGCGCAGATAGCGGAAAAGATAATCGCGGAGGCCAATGCGGAGAGTTGATTGTGGTAAATAGCGATGTCGACCAGAGTACCGGTTTTTCTTTTGCGGTCTTAACCCTGAGCGATAAGGGGGCACGGGGGGAACGTGAGGATACCAGTGGGCCCTATGTTCAGAACAGACTCCTGGAGGAAGGGTTTATTTCCAGGTACTACGCCGTTATTCCCGACCAAAAAGAGGTGATTGTCGCAAAGTTGATTGAACTGGTGGATGTGATGGGTATCACTCTGATTGTAACCACCGGTGGAACCGGTCTTTCACCGACGGATGTAACGCCGGAGGCAATGTCCGAAGTGATTGAAAAGGAGGTGGTTGGCATGGCCGAGGCCATGCGCGCCGCCAGTCTTTTAAAGACGCCGCGGGCCATGTTGTCCCGCGGTAAGGTGGGTATCCGCGGCACCAGCCTTATTATTAATCTGCCGGGCAGTTTAAAGGCGGCTAAGGAAAACCTGGAAGTAGTGGTTCCAGTACTAGTACACGGACTTGAGAAGATTGCCGGGAGTACCAGCGATTGCGGGGCGGCTTAAAAACCGGTCACCTTCTGCGTTTTAGAGCCTTACTACATAAAACCTGTAAAGAAAAACAAGAAAATAAAGGTAATGTTCGATTTAACGGGTTCATAACAGAAACAAGGCACTTATACCGGCTTACCGGTTATTCCCAGTGTTAGTTAGTGTCTGTCCATAAATAGCCATTTTCTCCTAACTCTTCGTTGCTTTCAAAACTTAATCATCCGATAAAGCGAGGTACGAGACATCGAGATATCGCATATATGTCTGTGGTTAAATTCATCAAGCGCCTCGATTTAGTGCAAAATTGCTCATCCATGGACAGACACAAGTTAAGGCCGATTTTTTTTAAGATGCAGGGGTGGCAATTTTTTGCAGGACAGCATCATTTATTGATGATTTCAACATTAATATCGTCTTCGTCCCGCATACGCATAACATCCCCGATGATATGTGCCTTTTCGCCTGCGGCCTCAAAATGGTGTTTGATATCTTCCGCTTCCTTTTCATTGACGAAGACCAGCAGGCCGATCCCCATATTAAAAGTTCTGTACATCTCTTCAACGGGAATTTCACCCAGTTTTTGTAAAAACGGAAAAATGGGCGGTATGCTCCAGGTTGCGGCGTCGAGGACAGCCTTATACCCTTTGGGCAGAACTCGCGGGATATTGTCGATAAATCCGCCACCGGTATTATGAACCATACCGTTAATGTCATAATTTCTCAGGACATTCAAGACCGACTGCACATATATTTTGGTGGGTTTCAGCAGTTCTTCACCCAGTTTGCAGCTGAGTTCGTCAATATATTGGTCGACGTTTAATTTATGGTCGGCAAAACATATTTTCCGAACCAACGAATAGCCGTTGGAGTGGATACCACTTGAGGTTAAGCCTATGATTTTATTGCCAGCACGGATATCAGAGCCGTCGATGACCTTATCCCTGTCGACTATGCCGGTGACAAAACCGGCGAGGTCATAATCGCTATTTTGGTAAAGACCCGGCATTTCTGCTGTTTCTCCTCCGACTAGAGAACATTTTGCCTGTTTGCATCCCTCGGCAATACCGATTATTACCTCCTTGGCAATAGCGGTGTCCAGTTTACCCACCCCGAAATAATCCAAAAAACAAAGTGGCGTGGCACCACCGACCACCAGATCATTTACGCACATGGCCACTAGGTCGATACCGATTGTATCATGTTTGTTGCAGAGTTGAGCCACGGTCAGTTTGGTACCGACTCCATCCGTTGAATTGACGATCACCGGTTTTTCGTATTTGTCGGTATCTATGGCGATATAAGATGAAAAGCCGCCGATGCCGCCCATGACACCCCGTTGATGGGTCGCGGCAACAATGTCTTTAATATCTTCTACAAAGGCGTTTCCCTTGTCAATATCTACACCGGCCTGACTGTATTTGCTTTCTGAATCTTTCGTCATATCGTATTGTTGTATGGTTTTCTTTTTGCTGAACCTGTATTGTTTTTATGTGTCAGCGCTATTGATGTTCCATGCTTCCAGTGAATTTGGCGGGCGCAAAATTCAGGCACATATTTATATTATTCTTCGTGTAGGAAAAAAGCAATGCATTTGCATCCATTTTATTTAACCATTGCCGATGTTTGGTTTTTATGGCGGGTAGGGGAAAAATATTGTCGGTCTTCGTCGTAGGTGACTGTTCACCTTAATTCATGGTGTAATCCGGACGTGTCCGTTGCAAAATAGTATATGTTTTGTTACATAGTCAGCCTATGAAATTACTAACACTTCTTATTGGTTTGGTACTGGTCTTAGAGGGGCTGCCCTATGTGGCAGCCCCGGAAGCTATGCGGGATTGGCTGAAAAAATTAAGTGATATGCACCCCATGCAGTTAAGATTAATGGGTATTGTCGCGATGATCATTGGTCTGATAATCTGTTTTGTCGTTCAAAAAACTTCGTTGTTCAGTTAAAGGCCGATTTTAAGGGAACAGTCTTGCTTTATCGGTTTTCGACGGAAAATTATAATCTGAATCCCAGCATTCAGGTGTCAAAAAATGGCTACGGTGTCAATTATGGAAGATAGAGCCAAAAAGGAACTTGTCGGCAATGAAGGAATGGTGGTTCTCGACATGGTCAGAAGGTTAAATAGGCGGGGTGCTATTGAGCATCTGAGTAAACTTATCCGTAAAACACATCCTGCAGATATCGCATGGGTTTACAGACATTTAACTGAGGATGAAAGAATTGCAGTATTTAATATTATAGTTAAGACCGAACTTGTAGGAGAGTTTCTCAGTGAACTCGACACACTGTTGGTCACCGAGCTTGTCAAGGGGCTTGCACCGCAAAATATGGCCGAGATTCTTTCGTCCATGCCCTCAGATGATGCGGTTGATCTTTTGGAAGAATTACCCGAGGCGGTGGCGGACGAGATTCGGGAGCATATGGGGGCAAAAGATCGGGAGGAGGTTGAAGAACTCCTGCAATACGATCCGGAGACCGCCGGTGGTTTAATGTCACCTGATTTTATGTACTTAGATGAAGATTTGACCGTGGGAGAGGCGATAACAAGTGTGCAAAAGCGCAGTGAAGAAAAGGAGATGGTCTTTTATCTCTACATAACCCACGGTGACCATAAGTTGGCCGGCGTCGTTTCCCTGCGGGAGTTACTGATGCATCCGGCGGAGGAGAAATTAAAGGAAATTATGAACAGTAATGTAATTTCCGTGACCACTGATACAGACCAGGGAGAAGTGGCCCATGTGGTATCAAAATATAATATTTTGGCGGTACCCGTGGTTGAATCGAATTATACATTGGTCGGCATCGTAACGGTTGATGATATTATTGATGTTATTAGGGAGGAGGCATCAGAAGAATTTTTACAAATGGCTGGTGCCGGTAAGGATCGAGAAATATTATTAAAAACTACAAAAGAGAGTGCGTTTATCAGGGCGCCATGGTTGTCCGCCTCCTGGATCGGCGGGGTGTTGGCCATGCTCATTATAGGTGCCTTTGAGGAAGAGTTGTCGAAGGTGGTTGCCCTGGCCTCGTTTATACCGGTTGTCACGGGAATGGGCGGAAATATAGCCATTCAGTCATCCACCATTATTGTGCGGGGTATTGCCACCGGGCGTATCAATATGGAAGAGGCCTATCGTGTGGTGTTCAAGGAGATGAGGGTTGGCCTTATTCTGGGTATTATTTACGGCTTATTTCTTGGCCTGGTCGCCTATTTCGGTTTTCCGGAACCCGCCATGCTTGGGGTTGTTGTTGGTGTTTCAATTTTTATATGTATGGTTATGTCGGCCATGATTGGTACGACAATCCCTTTAATTTTAAAAAGATTTGATGTTGACGCGGCAATTGCGACCGGGCCGTTTGTTGCAACATCCATCGATATCCTGGGTGTGTCAATGTATTTCTGGATAGCAAAAATGTTGCTGAAACTCTGAGCCTATATTTATCTGTAACTTATGAAAAATTCTTTTTTTACGCTGTTGTTTCTGATCTGCGTGGGGTTTCTTATATTTTTTAATCCCCTGCAAAGATTATGGTTTGGAGAGAAGGCCAAACCCAGAGAGGTTACGGCCAGGGGTGATTTGGCGGCCGATGAGCAGAATACCATTGATGTTTTCAAAAAAAATTCTCCTTCCGTTGTTTTTGTTACGAGTATTGCCCTTAAGAGGAGTTTCTTTTCCCTGAACGCGGTTGAGATTCCCCAGGGTACGGGTACCGGATTTATCTGGGATGAAAAAGGTCGTATTGTTACCAACTATCACGTTATTCGCCGTGCCAATGAAGTCAAGGTTACCATGACTGATAATTCCACCTGGAATGCTGTTTTGGTCGGTGCTTCACCTGACAAGGATATTGCTGTATTGAAAATTAATGCTCCGGCCCATCGTCTGCGACCCATTTCCATCGGTACTTCTTCCGATCTGCAGGTGGGACAAAAGGTTTTTGCCATAGGTAATCCCTTCGGCTTCGATCAGACCATCACCTCCGGTATTATTTCTGCGTTGAACCGTGAAATTAAGGCGATAACGGGGAGGACAATAAGGGGTGTTATCCAGACGGACGCTGCGATTAATCCGGGTAATTCCGGCGGTCCGCTCCTCGATAGTGCCGGTAGGCTGATTGGTGTTAATACGGCAATATACAGCCCTTCCGGGGCCTATGCCGGTATAGGTTTTGCCGTGGAGGTGGATATTGTCAACAGGATCGTTCCGCAACTTATAAGGGATGGACGGATCAGACAACCAGGTATCCTGGCAAGTTTTGGAGATGATCGTATCACCGAACAGCTTGGTATCGAGGGGGTGATAATTGTCGATGTGGTTCGGGGTGGGCCCGCGGCAAAGGCGGGATTACGGCCGACAACACAGTATGGAGGTGAGGTTATATTGGGGGATATTATAATTGGTGTTGATGATATCCCGGTCAAATCCTATAGTGATCTGCAGGCAGCGTTTGAACAGTATGAGATTGGCGATAAGGTCACATTGATAATTGTCAGGGAGGGGAAGTTACATAAGATAGCTATTCGTCTGGAGGCAATTGATTAGTGCCTTATTCCATAAAACTTGTAAAGAAAAATAAGAAAATAAAGGTAATGTTCAATTTAACGGGTTCATAACAGAAACAAGGCACTTACTTGCAGCTTGTCTGCGTTAGACAATATAAAATTTTACCTTAACTTCTGCCTGTAAGCTTTAGGAAGTAAAAAAACACCATCACCCTTCACCGTCGCCACTGCTGCTGTCGGTTGTTGTGGTCGGTTCTTCTTTTTTACTTTTTTCTCCCACTGTTCTGGAGGCGATATCCTGGGATCTGGCCAGTTCACGCATATCCTTTGCGTCGTCTGATTCATCAATTATCTCCCTGCCGACTATTTCTTCGAGAACGTCTTCCAGGGAAATAATACCGGTCATGGTTCCATACTCGTCGACCACGATGAAAAGATGTTGTCTTCTGTTGAAAAAATCAACAAGGACATGGTTGAGAGGGGCGGTCTCGGGCACGAAATGGGCAGGTCTTTTCAATTGTTCGAGTGTGAATTTTACTTTTCCCAGGGCCGCTGCCTGGAGTATGTCCTTACGCATTACGATTCCGGTTATATTATCCGGTTCCCGGTCGTAAAGGGGGATACGGCTGTGGCTGTTGAGTTTGGTGGGCATTGTCATGGCGGCGGCAACGGAATTATGTTCTTCCAGGGAAAACATGACGGTTCTAGGAGTCATAACCTGCCGTACATATTTGTTTTTCATATCAATTATATTGTTTATTACTTTTTCCTCACTCTCCTCTATGTCGCCGGATTTTCTGGATAACGCGGCAATTGTCTGGATCTCTTCAGCGGAGATGGTATCTTCATTCTTGGCGGGTAAAAGTCTGGTTATGGAGAGACAGAGCCAGACAATTGGTGTCAGGATAAAGACCATTGTACGTAGTGGTGCGGTGATAATGGGCGCCAGCCTGTATGCGTAGGTAACACCAATGGTCTTTGGTAATATTTCTGAAAAAATTAATATGGAGAATGTGAAAAAGGTTGAAAATAGTAGTAGGCTCTGGTCTCCGAAAAGTTTTGCTGCGGTAGCTCCGGCAACGGATGCCCCAACGGTATTGGCGATGGTGTTAAGGGTTAGGATGGCCGTTATAGGCTTATCAATGTCCGAGCGCAGTGTCTGCAGGTGTTCGGCGGCGGAAAAACCATTTTTTTTGAGCATTTCCACCTGACTTGCAGTAATGGAGTAGAGTACCGCTTCACAAATTGAACAGAGGGCCGAGATGGCAATTGCCAGGGCAATTGAGATGGTTAATGTCTGGATCATTATCTATACGCTCCAATTGCAGAATTAGGTGGTAATCGGAAATGGAAGAGGTATATTCTTACGGATTTTTTAATAATTAGCACTTAAAATTTTGCAATCTACAGGTTTGTGGTCTCCGCTGTCTGTCGGAGATGTGCAACCTCAATAGTGCTGATCCAAAAATACTTTAATCCATTGCAAATGGATAAGATTCAGAGGATAAGGCTGTGCTCCGGGGTCGTTGCCCTCGAAGGTAGCGGAATATAGGTGTAAATAAAGGTGATATATGAAGCGTGTAAAGACAACTGTCTCTAAAAAAAAGGTGGAAGATTATTCCGGAGATCTTTTGGTCAGTTTTGTTTGGTTGAATAAGAAGAAAGGTTTGGTGGTGGAGGAAGGGGTTCGCCCGTTTCTTTCGCGGTTGCAGGAGCTGGAGGAATTTACCGCCGGGAAAAGTGAACATATTCTATTTTATCCAAATATTGATGGCGGGAGTAAAAAAATTAAATGCAGACGTCTACTGCTGATTGGCCTGGATAAAATTGACCATGGATTTAGTAATTATGATGAGCATGAATTCCTCAGGACAATAGGTGGTGATATAGCCGGATTGTGTAGAAGAAAGAAGGTGCAAAAAATATCCGTCTCCCTACATGGACTTCCCGGTAATATTGATGAAATCGTGGCTGAATACGTAACCGAAGGTGTTATTCTTGGCAATTATCAGTTTTTAAAATATAAGCAGGAGAAAAAAGACGATGGCTTTGCCGGTCTGGATATGTTGGAGTTCAGGGTCGATCAACATGTAACCGGGATACGTCGGGGGATAGCAAGAGCGGTTGGTGGGGCCATGGCCGCGTCTTTAGCCAGGGATATGGCCAATGAACCGGGTAATTTCTGGACCGCCGCTCATTTTGCCAAGCAGGCCCAACGGATGGCCGAAACAAATGATTTAAAGTGCACGATACTCAACAAATCGGCGATGAAAAAACTTGGGATGGGCGGGATTCTCTCGGTTAACAAGGGGTCAAAAGAGGCCCCGAAATGTATAATTTTAGATCATAATCCCAAGGGTAAAAAGGCAACTGTTCTCCTGGTTGGAAAAGGATTAACCTTTGATTCAGGTGGTGTTAATCTAAAGCCTGCAGCGGGTATGATGGAGATGAAGTATGATATGTGCGGCGGTGCTGCGGTTATGGCGACAATGGAGGTGGTGGCCAGGGAAAATCCCAAGCTGAGGATCGTCGCCATTGTTCCGGCAACTGATAATATGGCCGGTGGCGGAGCCCTGAAGCCTGGAGATATTATTACCCATTACGGTGGGATAACATCTGAAATTGAAAATACCGACGCGGAGGGAAGGCTGATACTGGCCGACGCCCTTGCCTATGGTTGTGAAAAATATCAACCCGATTGTGTGGTCGACCTGGCCACCCTGACCGGTTCAGTTATTATTGGTCTGGGTCATCATTATACCGGGCTTATGGGGAATGATGATCGTCTTATAGAGCAGCTGCTTGAAGCCGGTAACAGGAGCGGAGAACCTTTATGGAGATTACCCCTGGGCAGCCATTATGCTAAACAGATTGACTCAAAGATTGCCGATATAAAAAACATCGGTGGCAGGGCTGGTGGGTGTATAACAGCAGCGGAATATTTAAAAAAATTTATTGGCGATACTCCATGGGCCCATTTAGATATTGCCGGCACCGCGTGGGATTTTACCGAGAAGTCATATATTCCCAAAGGGCCGAGCGGCATCGGTGTGCGCACATTGATCTCATTTATCCGGAACTATACGCCTGATAAAGCAACCACATCCGCAGCTATATAAATCCATCTTGGTCCGGGGCTTATTTGTGGACAGTACCTCTGCAGCCAAGCCCCGGTGGATGGATGTTAATACAATGATATCTTTTGAAAAAAAAACAATCAATGCATAATTAGCGACAATGGCTTAAAATCTTACCAGTAAGAAAAAATCTAAAGGAGAATAATTATGGCCAATGTAGCGACGACAAAATTATCATCAAAAGGACAGGTTGTAATACCTGAAAATATTAGAAAAAAACTTCATTTAAAAGCTGGGGCACAATTTGTGGTCATTGGTGATAATGATGTGGTAATTCTGTAAAATATCACACCACCAACAATGAATGAATTTGATGATCTTATTGGAAAAGCAAGAAAATCGGTAAAACAGGCAGGGCTAACAAAAGCGGATATAAAACAGTCTGTCACAAAGGTTCGTAGCGGGCAATGAAAATTGTCTTGGATACAAACGTGTTAATCTCTGGAATTTTTTTACTGGGCCACTATTTCAAATACTCGAAGCATGGAAAAAAGGTAAATTATCTTTTGTTGTACCAAAGGAAATACTATCAGAGTATCAACGAGTTGCTCAAGAAATATTTCTTAAATTCCCTTCTATCGATATCTCAAAGATCCTAGCGGTTTTCACGAGTTCATTGCCCCGCGCCAAAATATCGGTAATTCAAAAGTTCAAAGTCATGCACTTTGGCGCTCCTTAATGCAGTCGATATTGAGTTTAGTGGCGAGGTTGATCCGGAAGGGCGGAGAGTATGGGGAAAAGATGTTTTTGAAAACAGTGGGTGCGTTAATGCCTTTTTTTGTTTGATAACACTAGGTTAGTATGCTAACGTAGACAAGCTGCAAGTAAGTGCCTTGTTGCTGTTATGAACCCGTTAAGTTGAACATTACCTTTATTTTCT
>CAZQOD010000127.1:0-9363 GCA_964594945.1 uncultured Desulfopila sp. | reverse complement strand
AAATGCACCCACCTCGGATGCAAGATATCATACCTTGAAGACAAAGATATTCTAGAATGCCCCTGCCATCAGAGTCAATTTCGGGCGGATAACGGTGACGTTATACGGGGCCCTGCCAAAAGAGGGCTGCGCTCATTCAAGGTCGAAAAAAGAGAACACGAACCCCTCTACACGGTGACTCTATAATTTATCCGGATACCGGTTATGAAGAATTTCCTACAATTTTCGGCCTGGCGGGATTACAAATGGGGTGAATTTTCCTTGATTTGTCTTTATATCTCACTATGTTCTGGTGTCATTGTTGCCCTACAGTATGATTACACAACCCCGTTCTACTCAACAACATCGATCGATATTCTAGTACCGTTTGGCCAATTTTTCAGGTCGGTACACTTTTTTTCAAGTCAACTGTTCTTTCTACTCTCCGCTATCCACCTGCTTGCGGTCTGCAATAAATCAGACCGTTACACTATTACCACCTGGATACAACTCACCGCGGCCCTGCCGACAATAATTCTTCTACTCTTTACTGGATATATCCTCAGGGGGGACGCAACAGGCAGCTCTGCGGGAATGATAGCGGAAAATATCATCCTGACGATACCGGTGATCGGCTCGCTGTTGAACGAATTCCTATTTTCCACATCAAATACGGGACTTAGAAAAGTATACGTTCACCATGTAATCGGTTTAGACATCCTGCTTCTGATGTTGATTATCAACCATCTGCGCCGTTACAGGGTAAGGGTAAGCTCACATCAGCTCTTAATTGCGGCAATCCTTATTTTTTGCATGTTTTTTCCGGCGCCACTGGAACCTGAACGAATCGGAGTGGTCTATATCTCAGGACCGTGGTTCTTTTTAGGGCTACAGGAACTACTCCGTTACATAGAACCACTTTTTGCCGGTGTCCTTATACCACTCCTCTTCCTGGTTATCATGCTATTTGCAACACTTGCAAAAAAACATGCCAAACCATGGCTGCTAACCCTGCTTTTATGGCTTACCACCTATGCCATATTAACCATCATTGCCTGGAACCGCTGACAGTCCAACCCGAAAAATACCAACCTTAACTGGCACCATTTCGCATTTCTCTTCTTAATTCGGCGATTTCTTCCTGTAGCGTCTTCCTCAAAGTTGAGATTTCATTTTTCAACTTCTCGGTAATATCAACGTTCACACCATCGAAGGTGGTTGAAGGTTTCATGGTCACATCCTGTAACACGGTGTCATCCTGCTTCTCCGCAGCCACTTCGACAATATCGGTTTTCGCACCACCAACACCCTTATCAACTCCTCCAAAATTACTATCAAGCAAGGCCTGTTGCCACTGTATAACCTTCAAAGTTTCAGAAACAAGAATCTCTTCGCTGTGCTGCGAATCATCTTCTTCCAGGGCAAAAAGGTTGGTGCTTATTGATTTAAGCAAGGTAAAGGCATCGCCACTGGCATCGTATCTAAACTTATCGATATGATCGGCAACCGTTGAGATTAATTTTAAGAACAGCTTCTTCCCAGGATTATCGCGCCATTCCTCTTCAAGCTTCTTAATTTCAGCAGTAAGGGCAATCAGTATTTTATCATCAAGTTCAAGTTCAAGTGAATGGACACAATCCAACAACCCACTGGCTTCCGTAACCTGTGGTTCGATTTCGGCAGAGGCCGTCTGCTCAAGATGAGATGCAACCTCTTCCCCAACTACAGTATCGGCATCATTGGCCAATTCAAAGACAACCTCGTCACTCGTCGCCGTTTTTCCATCCAGCTCCGATGCGGCAAGCGCTGCTGCATCACCCGTTTTCTCAATATCAGCCAACAACGGCTCCGGCTGAATTTTATCTTCAGCCAAATCACCATCAACGGCGTCCTCAAGAGCACTTTCGACAACTTCAACATCTTTTGCTTCGCTCTCTTCCCCAACAGCGCGGGTGGGCATAGCGTCCAACAATTCCCCTTCCTTGGGCTCTTCAATCCCTTCTTCGAGTTGGAAAAAATCGTCGACGTGGGAATCAACTTCCGACTTCACATCCTGCGGAGCATCTCCATCTCCAAAACCACCGAAGAGGCCCTCTACATCACCATCATCCTGGACGGCGTCATCAATATCAGCATCGCCAAAAAGCTTATCAAAAGACTGTTCTAAACCATCTTCCACATCGGCTTCCGCTACTGGTGTTGATTTTTGTGACTCTTCACCCACATTCCCGGCGGACTCAACGACACCTGCGCCCTCCGCGGTGGACACATCCTCTTCTCCGGATGCTCCCATTGACACGGGAGGAGGAACCTCCTCCGTTAGAAAACCATCCAATTTACCAAAGATTTCATCGGCGACGACGGGATCAACATTAATATTCTCCAAGCTATCCGCACTGAAGATACTCTCTTCATCATTATCAAGCAGTGCAGGGGCCAATTTCCCTTCTTGAGTGGGGAGGGCCTTCTCATCAGAATCGTCATCAGCCTCGGTCTCCACATCAACTCCCTGCAGAGCAATCTCTCGATCAACGCCGAGCAACTCTTCCCGGCCCTCATCATCAGAAGCCGCCGTCACCGATCCGATGGTCTGCTGGTCTCCGAGAACGTCGTCGCTAAGGGCCGCTACAACACCGGCACCGCCACCACCATCATTCTCAACATCTTCATCGTCGGCCTCCACGTCAACACCCTGCAGGGCCAACTCTTTATCAACCTTGTTGACCTGATTTCCATCGGCCAAGCCCTTGCTCTCTGTAACCGACGGTTGAGCAGCACCCGGAGCCGAAGGTTCATCGGAGAAGAAATTATCTATATGGGACGATACATTATCAGCTCCCTCTAAACCCAATTCCTGGGCCTCGCTTTCCGCCTGGAAACCAACAGTCTCTTCTTCGGGAATATTGGCAAAAGCCGGGGTTATCTGACCGGATGCATCCTCAACCTGCCCGGCACCACCGTCACTTCCGACGCCTTTACTGGATACCGTATCACCTATTAACGCTTTTAGGGCATTAAATTTTTCTACCGCAGGCAGGAGGACGGCCTTCTCCTCCTCAAAACTCATCGGTGTTTCTACAATTTTTTCCAACCCTTCAAAAAAGAGATGCAAGACCTTAAATGCATCATTATGTGCATCACCTTTTTTCAACTTGATATACGCACCTATGGTACCAATACCCTGTAGAAAGATAAGTTTCGGCCTACTGTCAGAAAATTTTTCTTCGAGACGCACAACCTCTTGACGCAACTCATTTAAATCCTCATCGGTAATTTCCCAATCAATACCGAGAACAATCGCCTTGAGGTTTATAAGATCATCTTTTTTCAAGGCAGGTTTGGCTTGCGCTTCCGCGCTCGACGTTGATTGCAAGGGGGACTGAACCTTGGAACTCTGTACCCCCTGGTGACTGATGTGACGCTTGAGATTCTCGAATTTTTTAATATCATCGAGCAGTAACTGCTTCTTTTCCTCTTCGCTCAATTCGTCCGAAGAAACGATTTTTTCAAGATTATAGTAAAGTGTCAGTAGTAATTTAATGGCATTAGGATGAGAATCCGCCTTAAACTGGTAAATATATTTACTTATTTTTTCTAAGGCCTGTATATAAACAAGATTAATCTTTTCTCCGGCCCAGATACTCTTAAGATCGACTAATTCCTCGTTGAACTGTTGCAGCACCTCGTCTGTAATCTCCCAATCTATTGACAGAATAAGACTTTTTAATCTGCCAATGGGAGAATCATCGTCCGTTGAAAATTCAAAGAGATCTACCTCGTCCGTGTAATAGGAATCATCATATCCACCCATTCCCACCGTTAAATCATCATCATATTGGTTTTCGCTATACTGTTTCACCACAATTTCTCTCTAGAGTAATTTTTTCTGTATTGAAATCACCGATGAAGAGATAATTTTCTTCAATGTCGCGGCAACATTGTATCCAGTAATCGCACTCGCTTCGAAAGAAGGTACCTTTAATCGACTATTCAAATCTTTTTGCAGTACTGCAGTTGGTAAAATTGGAATACCGTGCTCTTTAAGATCAATTTTATTATATTGCATAACCAGAGGTATTTTAAAAATACTCTCTTTGTAGGATTGGAGATTCTCATGGAGCTGATTTAAGGAGCGTATATTCTTTTCACGCTGTTTTTCCATGGCATCGGCGACAAAGACAATGCCGTCAACGCCCCTCAGCACAAGCTTTCGTGTGGCATTATACTTCACCTGCCCCGGTACCGTGTAGAGCTGTATTTTAATATCGTAACCTTTAATCTGCCCCATATCAAACGGCAAAAAGTCAAAAAAAAGTGTCCTGTCGCCATGGGTCTTCAGGCTAACCATCTCCGAGACTATCTGTTTTCTGTATGTACGATTGATATATTCAAGATTAGTCGTTTTTCCACACCTTCCAGGCCCATAATAGACAATCTTCACCTGGACAACTTTATCTTTTAGGTTGATAAAACTCAACGTTCCACTCCAATTAGGTTTTGCTTACCAAAACTTCAGAAAATTCCTAAGCAAGAATAATCTGGCAACGCCAGTTACCGTACCTACTTATTACCCCATACTGTCCGTATTTTTTCAATAACATCAACGACATTGAGCCTCAGAAAACCCAAAGAAATCTCCCGGCCAAACATGGAAATCAAAAGAAGCTCATCGTCTATTTTACTGAAATGAATATTAGACTCCTGCCCCTTATGAAACAGCAGTGAAAACTCCTGTTCACCCACGAGCTTGGCCATCGCATCAACCGTCGCGAAATTACCTGCAGCCAATGCGGCAAAAGAATATACATCATATTTACTCTCACCATTATCTTTGGCAGTAATAATATTTCCAGCCATGTCTATGATAATGACACAATCAACACCGAGCTTTATTAGCTTATCAGATAAAATTTCGTCTATTCGCTCGAGTTGTTCTTGACTGACAATCCCATAATTCATGCCACAAACCTCATTGTAAATGTTGATTGCTGGTACCAGCTAATGTGAATATCAATAAAATATAACGCCCATTCAATAACCCAAAAAACAAGATACTAATTATCATGCTGATATTAGATAACATTTAATACCAATTAACACAATAAAATTCAAAACAAACACGTTCCACACCGATAATAGGAAAGGAACAGATACCTTGTTATACAATAAACAAAAAAAAACACAACAAAATGTAACTGTTAACACTATACGATAGTTTTAAAACTATATGAAGATATTTTTATTTTTTATTTACCAGTTATCAGTGTTGTCATTGATTTTTAAATCAAAATCCGAATTTACAGCAAAAAAACAACCGCCGACCGGCAGGACAGTCTAAAAAAAAGACCCGAGTGATAAAAAAAATACATAGTCGTATACCTACCATTCCACAACAAAAACGCACATAAAAAATTACTTCCTTCCTTGAAAAATTAAGCTATGCGAGTAATTATAGCACAGACAACCGCCAAAGTGACCCGACAAAAGGCCACCGCAATATTAAGGAACCATAAAAACCATTACCATGAAAAGTTTGAGCAAACACATTATTCCCACGCTTTCACAACCCAGTTATTTTATTGATACACACTGCCACCTGGATATGGACAGCTTTGCAGGCGACAGAGCCGCCGTGCTGACCAGGGCAATAAATAATAATGTAAAAAAAATCATCTCCATCGCCATTGATGTGCGCAGCTCTGAAGCAGCAATTAATATCGCCCGCTCCACAACGCAGGTTTCGGCAACAATAGGAATTCACCCCCACGAAGCCGACCAGGTGTCGACCAAAAACTATGAACAGCTGACACAACTCTTCACCCAACATTCAAGCCACATCTCCGCCTACGGCGAGATAGGCCTGGACTACTGTAAAAAACATTCGTCCCCGCACAACCAAAAAAAACATTTTATCAAACAGCTTGATCTGGCCCGCGAGCTGCAATTGCCGGTAATTATTCATAACAGGGACGCGGACGACGATACCCTGGGAATCCTTGCCGGCGCCGAACCGTTCCATAACGGCGGAATAGTCCACTGTTTTTCCGGAGACAGCGAATTTGCCTCTAAAGTCATGGACATGGGACTAACCATTTCCATCCCCGGTATTGTAACATTTGCCAATGCCACCACACTCCACGAAGTGGTTGAAAAGGTACCCCTCACCTCCCTTGTCCTGGAAACGGACGGGCCGTTTTTAGCCCCCCATCCCATGCGTGGAAAACGAAACGAACCCTGTTACATCCCCTATATAGCCCAAAAAATAGCAAAAATCAAACATATCAGCATCGAACAGGTTGCGGATGTGACAACAGCAAACGCAAAACGACTATTCAAGGACATATGACAAAAGCAATGATTGCGGAAAATATACAACGTATAAAGAGCATAATCAGCCGTACGGCAGCCAAGGTCGGCAGGAATCCGGACGACATTAAACTTGTCGCCGTCTCTAAACGTTTTCCTCCCCGGTCAATAATAGATGCCTGCACCAGCGGTCACTATCTTTTCGGCGAGAACTATATCCAGGAGGTGATAAGTAAGAAAGAAGCTATTCCTTCCCAGGCCTCCATACATTTCATCGGCCACCTACAGACCAATAAGGCAAAGATCGCGGCTGAATATTGTGATATGATCGAAACGGTTGACCGATTCAAACTCGGCAAAGCACTGAATAAACACCTCGATAAACAAGCCAAAAAATTGGATATTCTCGTCCAGGTCAATATTGGTGAGGATCCGGTAAAATCCGGGGTCGACCGGGATAATACGGAAGGACTGCTCGAACAGCTGTCCACATTATCACGGCTCAGAATATGTGGTCTTATGACAATGGTTCCCCTCGTTAATGAACCGGAACAGTCCAGGATCCATTTCCGCAGACTCAGACAGCTCTGCGTGGAAATGCAACGTAAGGGACTCTTTCCCGAGGTTTCAACACCTGAACTTTCCATGGGCATGTCAAATGATTTTCAAATTGCTGTAGAAGAAGGTGCCACCATCGTACGAATTGGTACGGCAATTTTCGGCAAAAGATTATCCTGAAATATTACATAAAATCAAGCAATTTTAAGATAAGCGTGGGACAACAGGGTCATACCCTGTAAATTAATTTGACATTCTCACTTGAAAGTATATCATAGAGGGAGGTTCCATAACTAATACAGTCAATTAAGGAGGACGTATGACACTTACCAAAGCAGACTTGGTTCAGCAAGTTTACAAAGACCACGAAGGCCTAACCAAGGCCGAGGCCACCAACTCAGTAGAAGCTTTTCTACGTATTTCTAAAAATTCACTAATTAACGGTTCCGACCTTCTTCTGAGTGGATTCGGGAAATTCAACGTCAAACATAAGAATGCCAGACGGGGTCGCAACCCTCAGACCGGCGATGAACTGACCCTCGACGAGAGAAGGGTGGTAACATTTAAACCATCAGGCATCCTCAGGGATAGGATCAATGCCTCTTAGGGGTTGACTTCTTTCGAGTATATCCTAATTTTGCAGTCATCGAATAATCCGCCCCCCCCGGCTCAGATGGAACGGTGTGGTTCGCTATATCGTCTCTGTGAAGAGCTGACCGGCCGGGTATTTTGAGGGTGACGGTGCTTCCCTCGCCCTCTCTGCTGTATCGACGGACTCTTGTTTTAAACACTTTTTGTTCCAGCCCCGACCAAATATGAAATTTTCATTTAATGTGGTCCCACTTGTCGACATAGATTTTGACGATGAATGGAATCTGCATCCCTGGGAATTAAACGATATCCCGTCATCACTTAAAGAGTCTTTGCGTAACAACAAAATCATCCATCCGCCGATGGTCCTACGCATATCACCTAATCGTTACTCCGTTGTCCACGGCTTTAAGCGATTACTGTTTTACAAAAAGTACATCCCTGATCAGGACCCCGTCTGTCTAATCCTTGCCGAATCCACCGAACCAGCTGCAATACTAAAACTACTGCTGATTGACCAGCTCTCCTACTCTCCCCTTTCCCTTGCGGAAAAAGGACAGTTTTTAAAAATAGCCAAGCGCTTTGTCGACATCGATTATATCTTGAAAGAATTCTTTCCACACCTGGAACTGCCGCAAAAAAGATCAACCTTTGACGAAGTTATAAATATTCACGAACAGCATAGGGAAATTGTAACGGCGATACATAACGGGCAGCTAAATGAAAAAACAGCCCCGGAAATTATCAGGCTCCCCGATCCCAGGGACAGGCTGACCATGGTTCGTTTTTTCAGACAATTGATGATGGGGACGGGCAAACAGAGAAAATTTTTTATCCTGTTGCGTGACCTGGCCTCCAGGGAGAACACAACCATCACAGAATACCTGACAGACCAATTGATACAGAATATTCTCAGACAAAAGAAGATGAACAACCCGCAAAAAGTCCGGCATCTTGGTAAATTGCTTCAAAATCGCCTCACACCCTCTTTGAACTGCGCTGAAGAAGATTTTCAAAAATTTACACAGACCCTTGGACTACCCGGTAACTGTTCTCTTAATCACTCAAAATCATTTGAAAAAAACGGGGTTACCCTCTCGATATTTTTTGACAACACAACAGATTGTGAAAATAGTTGGTATAAAATAAGAAAATTTCTTACTTAAATTTTACAATCGACAAATTAACTCCACACCACTGCAATAAGCTTTTGATTTAATAACCTGAAAATTTTCTGGATATTAGGGGAGGGGGGGGCAAGATTCAGATCTTTACCGAGGGGATAAAGGGGGATAGGTAAGGCGTCCGGAAATCATCAGATCATCACCGAGTCTCTTATAGTGCAGATCCGCAAACCTGACCGCATCGTCTCGGCCGGCAACACTCAATCCCGCCGATAATAACACCCCGCCGTCGCCTGCAAACAGCGGCGCCTGGAAAATATAGGCATAATCATAGATTTTACCGGATAAAAAAGAGCCGTGCAAAACACCACCACCCTCGACAAGGACCGAACAGATCTGCATCTCCCCAATAATTTTTACTATCATTTCTAAGTTAAGGCCCCTCGAACTGCGTTCAACCGGGAAAACCACTATGCCGTTTCTCTTATATCGCTCAATTTTTGATCGGGAAATATCTTCAGCGCAGAAGATCCAGGTTGGTGCCTGTGATTTTACATGAAATACCTGACGGGAAAGAGGTGACGAAAGCTCGCTGTCGACAATAATTCTGGTAGGATCTTTTCCCTTTCCATCGGTTAATCTCGTTGTAAGCGCAGGGTTGTCAACAGAAATGGTTCCGCGACCGACAAGAATAGCATCAACTCTATCACGGAGCTTATGCACTTCTCTTTTTGTCTCTTTACCGGTAATCCAACCACCACTGCCTTTTTGATAATTCAGTTTGCCGTCAAGACTCACTCCCGCC
>CAZQOD010000126.1:0-9414 GCA_964594945.1 uncultured Desulfopila sp. | reverse complement strand
GAGCCATCGGCTCATAACCGATCGGTCGTAGGTTCGAATCCTACTGCGCCCACCATTATTACAGCAGCGGTTGATTATACACAACGTGTTCATTGAAAAAAACGACATTATATATGCAATGGGGGGTGCGCGTAGAACCCCAGGAAGAAAGACTTCGATTCGGGCAAGGATGTCTGATCGGAGCAGTGAACAAAAAGGTACATCCCTTACGGGGTGTACCTTTTTTTATTGTGGCGCCTGTTGATAGATAAATTTTATGCCGAATTGCGTAATCTTCTCTTACCGATTACAAAATCCCGGGCATACCTAAACTTTATAATTAATCACCCGCCTCTAGATACCCATTAAGGCGGATCAGGCCCAATACAATACGGAGAAGCAGTGTGGAACATGCAGGTATTTCATTATGACGGTAAGGGTGAAAAATATTCTCGACAGCCTTAATTCAATCGCACCGTTTCACCTGGCGGAACCATGGGACAATGTCGGTCTGCTTGTGGGGGACCGAGAACAAAAAGTCAGCGGGGTACTGGTGGGCCTCGATACCACCAGTACCCTGGTGGATGAAGCCGTTGCCATCGGCGCCAATACCATCATCACCCACCACCCCGTAATTTTCAAACCGCTTCCCGCCATAAACACTGGAAATTCCACAGGTAAACTATTGCAAAAAATACTGGCCAACCACCTGGTAATCATAGGATACCATACCAATTTCGACAGTGCCGCAGAGGGCGTGAGTGACGCCCTTGCCAAAATGCTCGGCCTGAAAAATTTAATACCTCTTTTACCCTCGCCGGACGAAAATTCGACAACCGGCCTTGGCAAAATAGGTACCCTTGAACCTCCACTTAAAGGTGATTTATTTGTAGCCGACCTCTGCCGAGCCCTGGATATAAACCACTGTCAAATAACAAGTACCCCCCCAAAAAAGATTGCAAAAGTTGCGGTTTGCGGCGGCAGCGGCTCCGATCTCAGTGAAAGGGCTTTTGCCGCAGGGGCGGATATCTACCTCTCTGCTGAAATTAAACACAGCACGGCGGTTTGGGCCGCGGAAAATAATTTCTGCATTATTGACGGCAGCCACTACGCAACGGAAAAACCGGCCATGACTCTCCTGGTAAAGAAACTGAACCGGGCTGGAAACGCCGATAACTGGAATATAGAGATTACCCAGACACAAAAAGAAAAACATCCATTTACGGGTATTGCATTAAAACCGCAAACATAAAGCTCGCACGCATAATATATGAGATAAACTTACCATATTAAATCGATATGTTATTGCCATACACCAAAATAAAAAATCAGCCCGCAGCCGCTTCCATTACTCCGGGAAACGGTGGCCGGTCTTTAGTGTGCCTTACTCCGTAAAAGCTGTGATAAAAAACAAGAAACAAGGCACTTATACCGGCTTACCGGTTATTTCCGGTGTTAGCCAATAATAACATCATGATATTGCCCAATAAGTCAACAAACGTATCAACACCATAGGAGAATAATTTTGAACGAACTGTTATCCCAACTCATCTCCCTGCAAGGCATAGACCTGCAAATCGATCAAATCGAAAATACCATCAAGGCCGAACAGAACGTACTCGACGAACGTATTTCCGCCCTGGCCACCCGGGAAGCTCTTATCAACGAATTACAGGAACGCATCGCTGCCCAGGAAAAAGAGAGTCGCACCCTCGAAGCGGAAATGGTCGACAAGATGGAGCACGTCCGGGAACGTCAGGCAAAAATGATGCAGGTGCAGACCGGTCGTGAACAGACGGCATTGCTTAAAGAGATTGAAGACGCCAAGAAAAGCGCCAAGGAGAACGAAGAAAAGATCGTGGCCATAATGGAGTCCATCGAAAAACTCACCGAGCAGATAGAAACCGAAAAAAACCTGCTGAAGGGCGAGAAAAAACTGGTTGCCGAAGAAACCGAAAAAGTTCGCTCGGCAATAACCAAAATAAATAAAGGAAAAAAGGAAAAAGATCTGCAACGCAAAAAAAAGGCAAAATTGATTAAGGCCTCGACGCTGAAAAAATACGACACCCTTCGCCAGCGTCGCAACGGTTTGGCCGTTATCAATGTGGTTGACGGTGTCTGCCAGGGATGCTTCATGGCCCTGCCGCCCCAACGCTACAATATGTTGCTTAAAGGTGATCAGATCCTCGAATGTCCCACCTGTCAGCGCATGAACTACTATGTCCCGCCCACCGAAGGTGAAAAGTAGAAATAGAACAACGACGTGGCAGATAAATTAATTTTTCGTTTTATCACATTATGCTTTCAACTTTACCGAATTCCCACTAAAATAGCGAAAGCGGAGCGGGTGCATGGTCGCTCCGGTCTCGTACCGGAGAGGAAAGTCCGAACTCCACAGGGCAGGATGGTTCGTAACGCGAACACCGGGTGACCGGTGGAAAGTGCCACAGAAAACAAACCGCCCGATACCATCGGGCAAGGGTGAAACGGCGAGGTAAGAGCTCACCGCCTCCATGGCGACATGGAGGGCAGGGTAAACCCCATCCGGAGCAAGACCAAATAGGGAGGTGTTTGAGGGCTGCCCGTCCGAAATCTCCGGGTAGGTTGCAAGAGGTGTTGAGCAATCAACATCCCAGTGAAATGATCATGGCTCCTTACGGAGTACAGAATTCGGCTTATAACCCGCTCCGTTTTTTTTGCATCATTATTCCATTCAACAAATTACCCCAATCATGAGACCAAAGGCAGCCGCTATTATTCCCGCCGCAGGGTTCGGGACGAGAATGCAGCTGAAACAGCCAAAACAGTATCAGTTACTGGCCGGTACACCGATGCTCGTCCACACGGTTCGAGCCTTTGCCGACAGCAGTTGCATCAACCGAATTATCGTCGTTGTGGCGGAGGAATGGCTTGACAACGCCGCACACATCTTCAAAGAATACGGACTCGACTCACCCCGATTAACCATCACCGCCGGGGGGCAGCGGCGTCAGGATTCGGTCCGGGCCGGCCTTCTTGAACTGAACGATAACATTTCCGTCGTCCTTGTCCATGACGGTGCCCGCCCCTTGGTCAGTCAACAAATTATACTTTCATGTTACGAAACCGCCCTCCGTGACGGTGCGGCAATAGCCGCGGTTCCCATGAAGGACACTATTAAAAAAATTCGTGAAAACAGTGTGATCAGCACCCTGAACAGGACGGAACTATGGCAGGCCCAGACGCCCCAGGCAGCGCGATACGCATTGCTGGTGCAGGCCTTTAAAAATAACGGGAATGCGGACGTAACCGACGAGGCCTCTCTTCTTGAAAAAAATAATATTCCGATTACTGTTGTCGCGGGCAGTGAGACCAACATTAAAATCACCCGCCCCGAAGATATGGAACTGGCCTCAGCAATACTACGGGAAAAAACGGCTATGAAAATACGTATCGGCCACGGTTATGATGCCCATAAATTTGCACAAAACCGCAAACTTGTCCTGGGCGGCATAACCATACCGAACAGCCGGGGACTCAAGGGACATTCGGATGCCGATGTACTCACCCACGCCCTTTGTGACGCAATCCTCGGTGCCCTGGCCATGGGTGATATAGGGCACCACTTTCCTGACAACAACGATGACTACAAAGATATTTATTCAATTACCCTTCTGGAAAAAGTCATATCGCAGCTTGAACACCAATCATTCTCCATAGCCAATATCGACATAACCGTAATATGTCAGACACCCCGGCTGTCACCATATTTAGGCGAGATGAGAAATCTTCTCGCCAAAACATGTAAACTCTCCGATAACACGGTTAATATAAAAGCAACGACCACCGAACAAATGGGCTTTACCGGGAGAAAGGAAGGCATAAGTTGCCATGCCGTCGTCCTCCTGCAATCATATGAGAACCGCAACAATGACTTTAACAATCAATAAAGAAAGACTGGCCTCCACCTTTACCACATTATGCGAAATCGACAGTCCGTCCAAAAAAGAGGGGAAAATCGCCGACCATCTTAAAAATATTTTTTCCGAACTGGGTGCCGATTTTCTCTACGAAGACAATTCAGCCCCGAAAACAGGCGCCGAAACAGGTAATCTTATTATACGTTTTAACGGCAATCTACCCGGTGGGGAGGGATTGTTCCTGGCATGTCATATGGATACCGTGCAACCGGGCGAAGGCATAAAAGTTGTCCGTAACGGGACCATATTTACCAGTGAAGGTGACACCATCCTGGGCGGGGACGATAAATCCGGTATAGCTTCAATTATCGAGCTACTCACCATCCTCAAAGAAAATAAGACCCGACACTCGACAATTGAGATTATTCTTACAACCTGTGAAGAAATTGGTCTCCTCGGGGCAAAATCACTGGAACATGACAAACTTAAAACAAAATTCGGCTATGCCCTCGATTCATCCGGTACCAACCAGGTAATTATCGGCGCCCCGGCTGCAATGAGAATTGACGTTGAAGTTTGCGGGGTTGCCGCCCATGCCGGTCTCTGCCCGGAGGCGGGCATTAACGCCCTGACCCTCACCGCATCCGCGCTGACCCGGATCAGCCAGGGCCGAATTGACAAAGATTCAACACGTAATTTCGGTGTAATACAGGGTGGAGTGGCCGCCAATATAGTCCCGGAAAAAATTACCCTGCAGGGCGAGGTTCGAAGCCATTCCCCGGCAAAACTCGACCAATACAGCAGAGAAGTTGAAAAAATTTTCAGGGATGAGGTTGCACAATGGCGGGGCAATGAAGCCACCGGGGATAAACGACCATCCGTAACGGTGGACACCGTTAATGATTACCCGGCCTTAACACTTGACCACAATGAACCGGTTATTAAACTGATTAAAAAGAGCAGTGCGCTCGGGACAAAAGACATAAGCTATATTATCAGCGGCGGCGGCAGTGATGCCTCCATCTTCTGCGGTTACGGTCTGCCCACGGCAATTATCTCCACCGGTATGAAAAATGTTCACACCGTCAATGAGTCCCTGGACCTGGAGGATCTGGTCAACCTCACCGAACTCCTTTACACCATGACCACCTTTGACAAATAGAGCGATGAGCGCCCAAAGTTTACATGAAAGTGGTTTCACTCTTGAGTCGCTTTCATTGTTCATTGTGGCTGTGGTCAGATAATTTGCTCCAACCATGCTGGTTACTTTTGTACTACCCTGCCGCTCTTTCTTATTGAATAAAGAGAACAGGTATTATAGATATCTATTCTGACCTAAAGAAAGGCACAAGGACATGACCTTTGTGCCTTTCCCTGTTTATGCGTCAACCCGCAATAAGGTGACCCGTAATTCAAAAAACAAGGTATTTTCCGATGTCTGATCATATCGACACACCGTCAACCAAGAATCACCCCACCCACGAATGCGGGGTATGCGGAGTCTTCAACCACCAAGACTCATCCAAACTCACCTATTTCGGTTTGTACGCTCTGCAACACAGGGGCCAGGAAAGCTCGGGGATCGTCACCTCCGACGGCAAAAATATCAATATTCATAAGAATATGGGGTTGGTTCCCGAAGTCTTTTCAGAGGAAATCCTCCAAACCCTGCAGGGACACATGTCCATCGGCCATGTACGTTATTCGACAACGGGGGCCTCGAATATTATCAACAGCCAACCGCTTATGGTGACCCACAGGGGAACGACACTGGCGGTGGCCCACAACGGTAACCTTGTAAATTCAATAGAAATCCGTCGTAACCTGGAGGAACAGGGCTCCATTTTTCAAACCACCATGGACAGTGAAGTTGTCCTTCATCTCATGGCAAGATCCGCCCATCTCGGTCTTGAAAGCAGCCTTAAAAAGACCTTTTCCGCGTTAAAAGGCGCCTATTCACTCCTACTTATGACCCCGGATACCATGATCGCGGTTCGTGATCCCGACGGCTTCCGCCCCCTATGCATCGGTAAATTAAAAAACGGCGGCAACGGGGGCTGGGTTGTCGCTTCCGAAACATGCGCACTGGATCTCATCGAGGCGGAATATATTCGCGACGTGGAGCCTGGAGAAATTGTCATCTTTAAAAACGAGACTATGCAGTCCATCTACCCCTGGCCCAAACAGAACAGTCATTTCTGCATTTTTGAGCAGGTATATTTCGCCCGTCCCGATTCTGAAATTTTTGGTATCAACGTCTACCTTGCCAGAAAACGCATGGGTAAAATTTTGGCCAGAGAGGCCAAAATTGATGCCGATTTCGTTATGCCGTTCCCGGATTCCGGTAACTACGCGGCAATTGGTTATTCCCAGTCATCCGGTATCCCTTTGGAAATGGGGGTAATTCGCAACCACTATGTAGGCCGTACCTTTATTCAGCCCACCCAATCAATGCGCGACTTTAATGTAAAGGTCAAGCTTAACCCGGTCCGCTCATTCCTAAAGGGAAAGCGGGTCATCATCGTCGAAGATTCGATTATAAGGGGCACAACCGGTAAAAGCCGCGTCAGGGCCCTGCGCAGGGCCGGGGCAGAAGCCATCCACATGGTGGTAAGTTGTCCGCCCACGCGCTTTGCCTGTTATTACGGAATCGATTTTCCCTCCACCACCCAACTAATTGCCAATAAAAAGACCACCGACGATATTGCCCGGCACCTGGGTCTGGACTCCCTGCACTACCTGAGCCTGGAAGGTCTAGTTGAAGCAACCGGTATGACGAAAAAAGATTTCTGCCTTGCCTGCTTTAACGGCCAATACCCCGTTGAACCGGATCGTGATTTTCATAAGGACGCCCTCGGCTGATTATGCAACCGGCAGAAAGGATGTACAGTAACGCTTAAAACCTGGTCATCACACAATTTTTCCCGCCTTTTTTGGCATCATACATGGCTTGATCAGCCCGTTCCCGCATGGACAGTTCATCCTTGCTTCTATCTATTTTCGGGTTCCTGCCACAAGTTACCAGCCCGATTGACAGCGTTGTCTTGCCAAAATTCCGCTCGGCAAAGCTCAACAATATACGTTGTACGATTTCAGTACCCTGGTTCGGTGTTGCCTGGGGTAGAAGGACTGCAAACTCATCGCCGCCCAGTCTGAAACACATGTCAACACTGTCCCTGGTACATTCGCGCAATATTTCCGCCAGACCAATAAGGACCTTATCCCCTTCGTTATGGCCGTAAGTATCGTTATAGGTTTTAAAATTATCTATATCCATAATAGCCAGCATTAGAGAATAATTCTGCCGATACGCACGTTCAACTTCGTAGGAAAAACGATCATCAAAGGCCCTTCTGTTCAAAATCCCGGTCAAACCATCGTGCATGGACAACCGCTCCAATTCACGAATCAACGATCTTTCCCGTAATGCCCTGGCGAGTTTTGCCTCCAGTTCCGCCTGATCAATAGGTTTTTTTATAAAATCGATGGCACCTGCTTTAATCACTTCCGCATAACTCGCCTTTTCGTGATACCCGGTGGACAAAATTACATCCGTCTCCTTATAATGCTTTTTTATATGATCAAGAAGGGCTAAACCATCCATCCCCGGCATAACAATATCGGACAAAACAAGATCGACGCCGGCTGATTCAAGAACGGAAATGGCTTCCACGCCATCACCGGCAACCAGGCAATGATAACCGAGAGAACTTACGAGAACGCTGAGGGTCATTCGTACCAACTCATCATCGTCAACCACCAATATCACAACAGATTCTTTCTTATCTTTCATAGCCTTCCAACAAAAATCGTTTCCAATAAATCAAACCCCAACCCAAAAAATAACGGCATAATATCGGTCTGATAAGTCAATAAATCAAATTTTCTTATTCAAATGTATGAAAAAAAACAATTCTTTTTAGTATATTTAAACCCTGCATGCGAAACATTGGGAAAAATTGTTTATAAAAACGGTGAATGCAACCACACCCCGTCCGACTAATAACGTATTAATTCAACTGATTGAAATTGTTCTCCAGTGTTATGGGCGCAAGATTTGGGTGAAATTAGAAAACATTAATGTAGAAATCATTTTTTAAAAAGAGTACTCTGGGCGTTTTAATTTTTCCGAAGATGATATGGATAATTCATCCGGTTTGTATCAACACCTGAATCTTACACGTAAAATATGAGAAGATAAGTTTCATACTGTCGAATTAATATGTTAACAACCAGGTAAAGTACAGTTCTATTCACTGTTTTTAATATCTCACATCTTATGCAGATAAGCACGGGCTGCAAACTTGTCGATTGCAAAATTCAGGTGGTATTATATATTTTTACCCAAAATCGATATTGCTGAAACAGGCGGGTTATAACGACCATTCCATCAAGCTTCCATAACAATCTCATGGATAACAAATATCTATCCCATATATTTGAAGGCACTTTGGCCGGGGAAACGCTTGATGAAATACTCTTCGTCTCTACACTCACAGCTCCCGCCATCGATCCCCAGCTGATCAAAAGCATCCACCACGATTTCGTGGCGATCTTCACAGGATCACATCCGTTTTTTCAAAAAAACACCCTGCCTTACCATAATCTCCGCCACAGCCAAATGGTGGTTCTGGCCACCGTTCGCCTCTTCCACGGTCTCCATTGCAATAATGTCAATATTTCAGAGAAGACCCTGCTTAAGGGGCTTCTCGCCGCTTATTTCCACGATACCGGCATGCTGCTCCTTAAAAATGACAACGCCCGTTCAGAGGCAGAATACCTCACCAACCATGAAGCAAGATCAATTCTTTTCCTCAAACAGTATTGCAGCCATAAGGGGCTCAGTTCCGATATTGCAAAAGATGCGGCAACTATTATAAACTACACCAATTTTACCAGGGATCCAGCGACGTTCAACCAACACAACGACGAAATACAACTGGCGGGACGGGTTGTCGGTTCGGCTGACATTCTCTCCCAAATGGCGGACAGATACTACCTGGAGTGCCTACCCCTGCTCTTCAATGAACAGAACGCCGGTAATATATGTCAGCATAACTCCGCTCTGGAACTCATGGAACACACGGCAAATTTTTACTACAACGTGGTATCAAAAAGACTTGTCTCCACGTTTTCCAACACCTCCTACGCCCTGCAAACACATTTTTTCAACAGATACACCCTGGATAAAAACCTATACATAGAAAATATTGATAAAAACATTCTCTATCTAAAAAAAGTCATCAAGGCCTGCAGGGACATCGACTGTTTAAATACTTACCTAAGAAGACGACCGCCGGTTATTTAATCCGCGGATCACGCCCCGTTTCAAACATTTCAAAAAGATCATAAAACAGTTTGGTCACCGTGCTGAAGTGGGTAGCGGATCCCGAACTTGCATAGGCCTTTGTTATTTCCATTGCCTTGGCTATACTTTCCTGACTCTCCGGATTGCCAGGATCTTTAAGGGCACCAACAAGCTTTTCCCCTATATTTTTTTCCATATTTTATTATGATTTATTTTGTTTATAAGTTT
>CAZQOD010000125.1:0-9499 GCA_964594945.1 uncultured Desulfopila sp. | reverse complement strand
TTGGGCAACGCTTTATTTTCTGGTATTATGTTTTTATATCTTTATTTGACCGTTTTTTTCTCAAATAATTGTTGCCCCAGCAAGTTTGATTATTTACCAAACAGTGTGTACGTATTTATGGGTTTATTGTTTTCTGAAGTGGTCTAGTTCAGGGTCTTGCCTTATGTCCTGGAGATATGGGTCATCAATTTGGCGGAATATCATTGCCCAGTCCGGCCATCATTTGCGGGATAAGGGCTATTTTTTTTCCCTCGTTTATTGAAAAAATATCCACAATCCTATTGTTATACATAACCGCAATTCGATCGGAAAGCGCAAGGGCCTCCGAAATATCACCAGTGATCAGAAGAATCCCGGCAACCTCCCTGGCCTCAAGCAAAAGATTCCATACATCTTCGGTCGCCGCAATATCAAGACCCTGGGTGGGCTGTTCCGCAACGATAAGACGTGGTTTACGGTAAAATTCACGGGCAAGCACCATCTTCTGTAAATTTCCCCCGGATAACTGCCAGGCAAAAACATTCATATCGGGGGGACGTATATCAAAATCGTCGAGGAGACGGGCAAACTTTTCCCCGGCCGACTGCCTAGCCAGAAACGGACCTCTGCCAAATCCGCCATGGGTGGTTAATAAAAAATTATCGAGCAAATCAAGATTCCGGCAGGTGGCCAGACCCTGTCGATCTTCAGGGATATAGGACAGAGCTTTATCCCAGGAGGCTTTCTTAAAAAAATCGGCCCAGTCCATACCAAGAATACGTACGGTACCGTTATCCGGCCGCCGCAGTCCGCAAACGGTTTCAACCAACGGCTTTTGACCATTACCAGCGACACCTACCACGGCCAAAATTTCTCCCTGCCTGACATCAAGCGTTACATCCCGCAAGGACTGAACGCTTAATTGCGACACCTTGAGCACGATCTGTTTGGGTTCGAGGGGAGTCCGCGCCACCGTCAAAAGCACCTCACGACCAACCATGCGTTCAGCAAGTTCCGCCGTTGAAGAAACCGCATTCGCCGGGACCTTGTCAACAATCATTCCACGCCGTAAAATGGCAATATTATCGGCGATGGTCATTACCTCTTCCAGTTTATGGCTGATAAAAACAATACCCTTGCCCTTTACCACCATTTTTTTCATGGTACTAAAGAGATTTTCAGCCTCCCTTGGCGTCAACACGGCGGTTGGTTCATCAAAGATAAGTATTGCAGATCGACGCCGGAGCAGTTTTAAAATCTCAACCTGCTGCCGCTCGCCCATGGACAAATCCCCAACCACGGAAGCGGGATCAACCGTCATATCATACGACTGCACCAAATCAAGCACCAGCCGGTACATTTTCCTGCGATCCAACCACAACCCCTTCTCACCCAGGAATATGTTTTCGGCTACAGTCATCGCCTCAACCAGCTTAAAATGCTGATATACCATACCGATACCCGCAGCAATAGCCTTCTCGGTGGAGAAAAAAACCACCTCCTCGCCCCCCCGGTATATTGTCCCGCTATCCGGCTGCAGCTGCCCCGCCAGTATGGACATCAGGGTGGACTTACCGGCACCGTTCTCACCGAGAAGAGCCAGGATCTTCCCCTCTTCAATTTCGAGGTTTACATCTCTATTGGCAAAAACATTACCGAAGGATTTGCAAATATTTTCAAGACGTATCAGGGAACGGGGAGGAGACATTTTTAAACCCTGTCCCTGCCCGCAATGGGTGTCACAAACTGTGATTCCGTATCCCACGGGAAAAGGATCCAGGTATCCTGGCTGACCTCGGTAATAAAGGTATCGACCTGGGGTCGGCCGGCTGGCTTGGCATAGACTGTCGCGAAATGGGCCCTGGGTACCAGTTCCTTTACCACCAGGGCAGTACGCCCGGTATCAACGAGATCATCAATTAACAGCCAGCCCTCCCCGTCACCCTCTATTGTTTTTAGGATATCCGCCTCTCCTTTTTTATCCTTCCAATCGTAACTGGAAACGCATATGGTCTCGACCAGGTGGATATCCAGTTCACGAGCGATAATCGCCGCCGGCACCAAACCGCCCCTGGTTATGGCAATAATGCCCTTAAAATAATCCATATCCAACAATCGCCAGGCCAATGCCTTGGAATCACGATGTAATTGATCCCAGGAAATCGGATAAGTCTTCCGATACGTATCATGTGCAGTCATATAAACTCCTAGACATAATAGACAGTTTCTTACCGGTTCAACAACTATTCCACCGGTTCAATATTAACACCCAGGGCTGCAGGTTCTCCACTCGTCTTCCTACGCCACGAGGCCAGGACCAGAACAAAAACAGTTAAGGCGTACGGAAACATCAAGAGAACAGAGGAAGAAATTTGCGTGCCCGAGGCCTGCATTCGCAACTGTAATGCCATTATCCCGCCGAAGAGATAGGCACCGAAGACGGCGCGACCAGGCCGCCAGAACGCGAAAATAACAAGGGCCACGGCAATCCACCCCCTACCCGCAGTGAGGTTTGTTGTCCAAAGGTGGGTATAGGCAAGCGATAAATAAGCCCCACCCAGACCCATCATAAAACCTCCGCCCATGATACCAAGCCAGCGATATTTAATAACATTCAAACCGGCAGCGGTGGCCGCATCCGGATATTCTCCCACCGCACGCAAAGACATGCCCATATATGTTCGGGAAAAAAACAGTATCATTACCGGGGGAATCAAATAGCTTATATAGACAAGGATATCATGCTGAAAAAAGACCCTGCCTGCAAAAGGCAGCATGGAGAGAAATGGCACGGCAACGGGATCAAAACCGGGAGCGGACAACCCCACATAGGGGGTACCGAGATAATTTGCCACCCCCGTACCCAAAATTGTCAGGGCCAGACCGGACACGACCTGGTTACCGAGAAAACAGAGGCAAACAACGCCGTGCAGCGATGTGGCAACTCCCCCCGCCAAGCCCGCAGCCAACAAACCGCAAAGGGCACTCCCGGTATAACGGGAAACAATAAAGCCGCTGAGAGCACCCACGATCATCGCCCCTTCAACACCCAGGTTCAACACCCCGGCCTTCTCAGTAAAAATTTCACCAAGTGTTGCAAAGAGGATAGGGGTACCAGACTGCACAGCCGCTGCCAGCAGGGGAATAATAATGTCCGCGTTCATTCCTTTTTCCTCCACTCAAAACGGTAGCTGGTAAAAAATCCCCCTGCAAGGACGGTGAGAAGAATCAAGCCCTCAAGAATGCCACCGAATGCGGCGGGTACCTGGAGATCGAGCTGTAAATTTTCAACACCAACCCGCAAACCGGCCAGGAGAAACGAGGCAATAGCGATGCGCAAAGGATTGAGTCGAGCCAGCCACGCCACGACAATGGCTGTATAACCGTAACCAACCATGATGCTGGGCTGAAGTCGGTTAACCGTCGCCGAGGCCTCAAGAAAACCGGCCCATCCGGCCAGAGCACCACTTAATACCATCACCAGCATAACCAGACGATCATAGGGTAAACCGGCGTATTTTGCAGCCCTGACATTATCCCCCGCCGCCTTTATCTGAAAACCGATACGACTGTATTTTAATAAGACCCATACCAGCAGACCGAGGACGACGCAGTGAGTCAATCCCCAGTTGATGCCACTGTTACCAATTTTACCGACCACCGCTGCATCGCTAAAAGCGGGGGTCATCGGGAAACCGAAACTGGTCGGATCTTTCCATACGCCATATACAAGAAAATCGAGAAAGAGGATGGCAATATAGTTCATCATCAAGGTAACAATAATTTCGTTGGTATTAAAACGTTGGCGGAGAAGGGCGGGGACGGCCCCCCAGATCCCCCCGGCTGCCATGGCCATAACGATCATCGCCGGGAGTAGAAGAAAAGAGGGCCAGCCGGGAAAGGAAAGGGCCACCCATGTGGCCCCGACACAACCAAGAGCAAATTGTCCTTCAGCCCCGATATTCCAGATCTTTAAACGAAAGGCTATGGCAACGCCCAGCGAGCATAAAAAAATGGGAATAGCCTTGCTCACACTATCTTCAATCGCCCAATATGAACCAAAGGCACCTTGAAAGAGGGTAATAATACCGGTTACAGGCGGAGTGCCACCCAACAAAAGCAGAAAGCAGCTCAATTGCAGGGAAAGGGCCAAGGCCAAAAATAAAACAAGACAGGCCCCCTTAAAGCCCAGGGGAACCTGCCTTTTAACAATCCGTAATCCGATCATCAACACGTCACAATTTCGGCAACCGACCGGGATCTATAAATAAATATCTCCATCTATTTACCAGGAATTTATCCGACAACATATCTTTGCCCAACCCTGCGGTGCTATTTTGAATACCTGAGGGTTATTTAGTGGTACCGACCACACCCTGCACAAACCAGGTCATACCAAGCAATTCTTTATCGGTTGCGGCCACACCCGCAGCCAGTTTTACCACACCTTTCTGATCCTTGACGGGACCGACAAAAACCTTCCTTTTCCCGGCTACAATTTCATCTTTTTTCGCCGCAACTTCAGTGCGTACCGCCTGGGGTACCATTTTCCCAAAAGGCGCCAAGTCAACAATACCTTCAGCCAGTCCGGGCCATGCCGACTCAGGTTTCCAGCTCCCTTTTCGCACCTCAGCCACCACCTTAGTATAATAGGGGCCCCAGTTCCAGACCGGCGCGGTAAGATGGGCCTTTGGCGCAAAACTACTCATATCAGAATTATAACCTATGGAATAAACACCCTTTTCTTCAGCAGCTTCCTGGGGTCCGGGGGAGTCCTGATGCTGGGCGATAATATCCGCACCAACATCCAGAAGGGATTTCGCCGCCTCTTTTTCCGTGGCTGGATCATACCACGTTTTAGTCCAGACCACCCTAACGGTCACCGCCGGATTAATAGACTGTACCCCGAGAGTAAAGGCATTAATCCCCCTGATAACCTCGGGAATGGGGAAAGCGGCAACATAACCAATGGTATTTGATTTGGTCATGGAACCGGCAACAATACCGGACAGATATCTGGCCTGATACATACGACCAAAATAATTACCCATGTTTTTCGACATTTTAAAACCGGAACAATGAAGAAAGGCCGTCTTGGGGAATTTGGCGGCAACCTTCAGCATCGGATCCATATAACCAAAGCTCGTGGCAAAAATAACGTCATAACCCTTCCTGGCCATATTGGTCATAACCCGCTCGGAATCAGGCCCCTCCGGTACAGCCTCAACATAGGAAGTTGTCACCCCATCCATCGCCTCCACCGCCCTGCGCCCCACATCATGGGCATAGGAATATCCGGCATCGCCGATGGGAGAGACATAAATAAAACCAACCTTCATTTGCCTCTCTGCTCCATAAACAGTGCAAACACCGAGTGACAGCATCACCACCAGCAATACCTTGAATAATCTCATACTCAATTCTCCTCCAGAGCGTGAACAAAACAACGGCCCGGCTCTTTTTATGAAGTTATTTAAACCGACAATCTCCCGGCTCCGTCCCTTTATAGAACCTGCTTTAAGAACAGTTTTGCCCTTTCTTCCTGTGGATTTGTGAAAAAATGCTCGGGGGTACCGACCTCAACGACCTTACCTTCATCCATGAAAATCACCCTGTCCGCCACTTCCCTGGCAAACCCCATTTCATGGGTAACAACTATCATGGTCATCCCCTCACGGGCCAGTTGCTTCATAACATCCAAAACCTCCCCGACCATTTCAGGATCGAGGGCGGAAGTGGGTTCATCAAAAAGCATCACCTTCGGATCCATGGCCAGGGCGCGGGCAATAGCAACCCGCTGCTGCTGCCCACCCGACAGCCTGGACGGATACTGTTCCGCTTTTTCGGGAATCCCGACTTTTTCCAGCAACATTCGCGCTTTTTTTTCGGCCGTTTTCTGGTCTCTTTTCCTTACGCGGCACTGGGCCAGGGTCAGGTTTTCCAGCACGGTTTTATGGGGAAAAAGATTAAACTGCTGAAAGACCATCCCGACTTCGGCCCTAACCTTATTGATATTTGTCTTTTTATCGGCAAGGTCAATTCCGTCTATAATGACATGGCCCTCATCAAACATATCCAACCCGTTGATACAACGTAGAAATGTTGACTTTCCGGAACCGGATGGTCCGATTACAACAACCACCTCACCCTGTTCAACCACGGTCGAAACACCATCCACGGCACGGACAGTTGAACCGTGACTATGGAAAACTTTAACAACATTTTCGGCTTTAATCACTGACTGCGAGCCTCCTCTCCATATAGTAGACAATTTGTGACAGCAGCGAAGTGACAAGCAAATACATGGCGGCAACAACCATCCATATCTCAAACGGTGCAAATGTGGAGGTTATTATCTCCCTCCCGGATTTCGTTAAATCAGTAATGGCAATAACAGACACCAGGGATGAGTCCTTGACCAGACTGATAAACTGTCCGGAAAGGGGCGGCAGTATCTTCTTAAAGGCCTGGGGTAGAATAATATCAAACATAGTCTGCGGCACCGTCATCCCCAGGGATCTGGCGGCTTCCATCTGCCCCTTGGGTATGGCCTGGATACCAGCGCGAACAATCTCCGCCACGTATGCCCCGGCAAACAGAGCAAGCGCTCCGACACCACAGACATTACGACTGAGATTAAAAACGGTACCTAGAAAAAAATAGGCTATAAAGATCTGCACCAGCAGTGGGGTACCGCGAATACACTCCACATAGATCGTCGCCAAACCACGCATGGTAAAATTAGACGAAATTTTGGCAAGCCCCGTTATCAACCCCAGTACCAGGGCAAAAACACTTGCAATTGCGGAGAGCCAAAGGGTCGTCCAAAGCCCCATCATCAACGGACCCAGCCGCCAATGCCTGGTAAAGCCGACCGTATCTCCTTCAAACAACTCCTCCCCCTGGGACACCTTCAAACTATCCGTTTCCACGGTGACGTCAACCTTCTCCCCGGATTCTGAACGCAGCGTGACCACAGAGGATTTACCCTTGGCGATGATTTTCGAAACAGTACCGTCAAAGGGTATTTTTTCTGCATCCTCTGCATGATAGAAAAAATACTGGGGCACCCTGTTCCATCGCCATTTATAATCAATTTTACTAACGGCACCCCAGGTACCGGCAGCCAATCCGATAAGAATGGCTGCCAGCAACAACTTCCAGGGCCACCCGTTTTGCGTGGCTTTCACAATAGTACTTCCTTCTCTTTACTGGATTTCTTTCAACCAGGTTTCGTCCTGGAACCATTTATGATAAATTTTATCATAAACACCATCATACTTAATCTGACTCATAAAGTTATTTAACCAGTTTAAGAAGTTAGGATCGTCTCTGCGGATACCCCAAGCCAGAGGCTCTTTGGTGAACGGCGTATCAATATGAACGATTTTTCCTTTACCTTTCTGGCCGACAGCAATGGCATTAAAGGGCAGGTCATAAATGAAGGCATCAATTTTACCGTTCACCAGCTCGATAACACCTTCCTGTTCTGTTTCATAGGAGATATACTTGGCCTTGGGAATCATGCGCTTGGTTGCCTGCTCCCCGGTGGTACCCAGTTTGGAAGCTACCGTGTACTTTGCATTGTTCAAATCTTTGTAACTCTTTATCTCCCCCGCCAGACTCTTTTTGACAAGAATGGTCTGACCGATAAGAATATATGGTGTCGCAAAGTTGATCTTCATATTTCTCTGCTGGGTCAAAGTCATCCCGGACATGATTATATCAAACTTATCGGTCAACAGGGCGGGGATAATTCCGTCCCAGGCTGTGGAGACAAGTTCAAGCTTAACGCCCATGGCCTTGGCCATACGTTTCGCCATATCAACATCAAAACCGATTATTTCACCTTTCTGGTTTGTTAACTCAAACGGCATATAACCCGGTTCCAAACCAACTCGCAATTTCCCACGCTTTTGGATTCCCGCCAATGTATCCGCCGCCATGACAGTACCGGCAGAAAAAGTCAGAACAACCAACGCAACGGCAAAAAACAGTGAAAGTCTTTTCATCCTCGTCTCCTTCTTTATTAATAATGAATAATCAGGGAATTACCCCCCCATCTCTACCTGTTATTACTTTTCCCAAAGAACAGAAAACTCCTTAATACATGTAATATACACCCCCTGCGTAACAAACTCCTTAATAAAACTCAAGGATAATCTTTGCGTGGCAAGTTGTTAGCGGAAGGTCGTTCCGAATGCATTTTCAATTTTAAATAATCATCCCGCCACCGCTAATTCAGTACGAGATATTTTAGGCTGAATAGTTTATGGTTCCATGCCGACTTGGGGTAATTTGTCGACAATACGTAAACCGACAGGATACCATACTTCTCCTTTTACTGCTGGTAACTTTTGAAAACTGATAAACCTTTGTTCACCTATCTTGCCCTGGCTGCTGCCATTATCTTCTGGGGCCTCTCATTTGTCGCAACCAAGATTGCTCTACTCAGCTTTACCCCGTTTTGTCTTATTTTTTTCCGATTTTTCGTCGCCGCTGTTTTCTTTATCTTTATCCTCAGAAAAACGGGCTTCCCCCCCATGAACAGGGTCAATATTAAATCCCTTTTCTACCTGGCCATAATGCAGCCCGGTCTCTACTTCACTTTTGAAACCATCGGTCTCCAGTATACATCGGCCACCAAAACATCTCTTATTATTGCCACCATTCCCATTATGGTCCTGATCCTCTCCTATTTTTTTTTAAAGGAAAAGATTCGCCTTATAAATATCCTGGGCATTGCACTTTCCCTGTCCGGAGTTTTACTGCTGATTTTCGGCGGCCGCAATCACGAGCAGCTGGGCGGTAGGCTGATCGGAGATATGATGATCCTTGGCGCTGTTATCTCGGCCTCCATTTACATGATCATGACCCGCCGCCTGGGCAAATCAATTTCCCCGGTCCAGATAACGGGCATGCAAATTATTTTTGGCGCAATAATTTTCTTCCCCGCTTTTTTATGGGATTTACCCAGGCTACACTGGCAAGCCATACGTTTTGATTCCATTGTGGCCCTGATTATCCTCACCTTTTTTGCAACAATCGCCGCTTTTCTCTGCTACAATTATGCCCTGACCAAAATACCTGCGGCCAGGGCAGCCGTCTGTATCAACGGTATCCCTCTGGTTACAGCCTGTGGCGCCTGGTTTTTACTCGGAGAAACTCTGGCACCTCTCCAGCTTGGTGGAGGCATGATTGTCCTTGTCTCCGTATTTCTCGCAAATCAATCCACACAATCTATATAAGATTCAGGTAGTAGGTTGCATAGGACACATAAAAGGGGTAACATTCACCCTGCTTCTTTATTTCTAACAATAACTAATTGTTATAGCATGGGGAGCTGTGCGGTTGAATGAATGTCGATTGGACTAACACTGGAAATAACCGGTAAGCTGATATAAGTGCCTTGTTGCTGTCACTATCATCCGGTTTTTTATGGTCTATTATTTTCTTGTTTTTTATTACAGCTTTTACGGAGTAACCAGCATGGCTGGACCAAATTATCAGGCCATAGCCA
>CAZQOD010000124.1:0-9520 GCA_964594945.1 uncultured Desulfopila sp. | reverse complement strand
CCCACCTTCAATTTTTCTGGTATCACCGGCGCTCAGATTTGGACATAAACGTATATTTCGTTCACCGAGAAACACCTTCCAGGCAAAAGCAAGACAAGTCTTTTCACCGCATTGCCGACAATTACTTTTATCGAGAAGAGCAAATATTTCCATCGCATTCTTTGCAGCCATTGTTCACCGCCTCCAACCATTCACGAATTTTTCTACTTGAAACTTTCAACCCTCCAGATCCAACCTAAAGATGAAACATGAATCCTGCACTCAGAATATAATAAAACAACTTTCATATTATTGATTAAACAACAAGGTCATTAGCTTAATAATAAAATGATGTGTAAGTTAATGATATTGGATTGAGCAAGATATAATTACGTTCATTGTTTTTGTGAACAATTTTTTCTCATATTTTTCACCCTTTGGGATCGACAACCTGGAAGTCCCGCACCCTGGTTTCCCTGTCAACTAAATCTGCTTCATAATCACGAGATTGGCGCTTTTATACGTCAACACTTTTGATGCCTCACACCTCCTGCAAGTTAAATAAACTCCGAACTTGTCCACTGTAAAACTTAGATAAGATTCATGCCATGGAAACATTTTCTTTGACGATAACCTGAACGATAATTAGTGTACCAGTCAGAAACGTAATATCGTTTAACGTAAGGGGAGGCAATTTCCCAATTTTCAATTCAATCCATGAAAGAGGAGATGGTATGAAAGCAATTATTTCAAGTCAATGTATGGGTGACAGAAACTGTAACAAGCTATGCCCGGAAATATTCGAATATGACGAGGATAAACTCCTCTCCACCGTCAAGGAAGATGTCATCCCCAAACATCTTGAAGAAATTGTCCGCAAGGCCGCCGCTGAATGTGGCGCCGACGCCATCACCATTGAAGAATAACAGGATCATTGCATGGTAAATTTTCGCGCAAGTAATACGGCAAAAAACCTGCTGCTCTCATATTCGGCAGAGACACAGGCACGTACCCGTTATAATTTTTTTGCAACCAGGGCCCATGAAGAGGGGTTTATCCATATAGCCAAAATTTTTAATGAAACGGCCGCGCAGGAGTATGAACACGCCCTGCGTTTTTTCAAATTCTTTAACGGCGGGCAGCTGGAGATAAGAGGGATCTTCCCGGCCGGCGTGATTGAAGACACCGTTGCCAACCTACTCTCTTCTGCAGACCTGGAACTGCATGTTCACGATAATATGTACGCGGTTTTCGCAGAAGAGGCGGCACGAGAGGGTTTTGCCAGGGCAGCGGACACGTTTAACGCCATAAACATCGCAGAGAAACACCATGAAATAATGTTTCGGGAACTCGCCGAAAGCCTGACGAGCCAAAAGGCCTTTAGCCGTGAAAAAAACACGCGCTGGCGTTGTCTCAACTGCGGATATATCCACGACGGAACCAGCCCTCCCGACAAATGCCCGGCCTGCGTCAAGCCCTTTGGATATTTCGAGGTACTGTATAAAAACTGGTAAGAGAAGAGGCCGCTGCAATCGCCACGCCATCGAGCCAGGACAATTCGGAACCAACGATTATGCTAAATCCGGCCTGCCGGCAAGAAGTCGGCGTGTTTTTGCGCACCAACACCGTTAATGCCCCACTTCTCCTGCGGGTAAAAAGACCCGAACCTGTCTATTGCAAGATTCAAATGACCTTTTTGATAGCCTTGCTGAGCTCGCTGTCATGAATCTTCCCGGCAAAATGCACGGGACTCTTGCCATGGATTGGATCCCAGCCGGCCGGATCGGCAAAACAGTAAAACTGGGTCTCAAGGCCGATTTTTCGGGCCGCGTCCTCCACCGGATGGCCGATGAGTCGTTTTGCCACCTCCCATGTGGCCCCACAGGGGGCGCCGCGTACAACCCGTACGGATGCAATCTTATCGTCCTTAACTACAACTTCAAACTCCGGCGCTCCGAATCTGTCACCATACCTGCCAAGGCCAACCTGCCTTGGAAGACCACATCAGGTCGGCGGAGTAAAAACAGTACCGCCGTAAATTTTTTTCCCGGAGGCAATAAGGGGGATATTAAGAGTTGCGCATAATGCGGCGAGATCCGTGGACAGATCGTCATGGCGCAGAAAATCCAGGACCAGATCGCAGGATAGATCAGCGGGCAGATATTCACTGGTATCGTCCAATACCGGCGGCAGGATCTCATCTATACTGATAATCTCCATATCAAACGCACCTTCACCATATTCTTTTATACCACGGATTTTCTTTTCTCCACTTCCATGCTGCTGAAAAATCACCACTTTTTGTCTTGATTCCACGTTTTCATCCTTTTTATCCAGGTTTCAAGTCCCAGTTAAATATCCAGGCGAACCCACCTTGTACAATATCTATATGCCGTTTCCAGTAATTTTTTTCTATTTTCCCCGGCATGAAAAATAACAAAAAATTCACCCTCCAGGTTACGGTATAAAACCATACCGTCAACCACTTCAGTATCCCCGTCACCGTCACTGGTGACCGTCAGAGGAAAGTCCGTTTCAATAATTTCCAATTCTTCATCCTGAAATTGAAAATAGGCCATCTGGGCCATGGCATGAAACTCATGCTTTGCATGGGCAGAACCTTTAACGGTAAGAGCCTTAATATAACCTGGCTCTCGGACGGCAACCGTCGGTACAATAATTACACTTTCACAATCCTCAATCAACAGGGACTTAGAAGAGATTCTAATCGTGTTTATCATCTGTTTACTCTGATTTTATCCACAGTCTGAAACATCTAACCAACATGGCTGGACCAAATTATCAGATCACAGCCACAACGAACAATGAAAGCGAATCAAGGGTGAAACCACTTTCATATAAACTATTATCATAAAAAAAAGGGAAGTTGAAAAAGCTCGTCAACTTCCCTTTGCATCCCTCCGTTTTCAGTAGAAAACCAGCCTATTTTTCAACCCGAACCGCACAAACTTTTGCCTCCATAATCTTACAGACCGGATCCATGGCATCACTGGTTAGCAAGTTAGCTGCAGCCTCTTTATAATGAAAGGGAATAAAGAGTACGTTCGGCGGCACAATAGCTGAAACCCTGCTCTTCAGACGAATGGAACCCCGCCTCGAACTGACAGTAAGTTTCTGGCCGTCACCAATACCAAGCACATCCGCATCGGCAGGATTAATCTCAACAAAGGCCTCGGGGGCAACACTGTTCAGGCCCGTGGAGCGCCTTGTCATGGTTCCGGTATGGTAATGGAACAATTCGCGACCGGTCGTCAGAACAAAAGGATACTCTTTGTCCGGCTGCTCTTTTGAGGCAACAAAGGGAACCACAGTAAAAAGAGCTTTACCGTTTTCCCTGTTAAAAGAGTCCGCAAATAGGAATTCGGTGCCCTGATGATCCTCTGTCGGACACGGCCATTGGAGGCTTTCCTTATCCAGCCGGGCATAATTCATACCGGCCATGGCGGGCCAGTATGATACCGCTTCATCAAAAATATCAGATGCCTCCGGGACAACCGCCAAATCACCGTTGCCATCGACACGTTTATAGATCTGATCAATGATTTCCAAATCGGTCTTAGCGGCACCGGGCGGATTAATCGCCTTTCTCACCCGTTGAACCCGCCTTTCGGAGCTGGTGAAAGTTCCTTCCTTTTCGGCAAAAGAGGCGCCCGGCAAGACCACGTCGGCAAGCTTAGCCGTCTCCGTCATAAAGAGATCCTGCACCACCAACAACTCAAGACTGGAAAACGCCTTGACGGAGTGGTTGGTATTGGGATCGGAGAGGGCGGGGTTCTCGCCAAAAATATATAACCCCTTCAAGCTGCCGTCCAACATCGCGCCGGTCATCTCCGTCGCGGCAAGACCGGGTTTGTCGGAGAGAGTCCGTCCCCATCCCTTTTCAAATTTTTCTTTAACTGCGGGAACATCAACCTTCTGATAACCGGGGTATACATTGGGAAGCCCACCCATATCACAGGCGCCCTGAACGTTATTCTGACCCCGCAAGGGATTGACACCCGCCGCGTATTTACCCACATTGCCAGTAAGCATCGCCAGATTACCCACCGCACAAACATTATTGGTGCCCATGCTATGCTGGGTAATACCCATTGCATAATATATTCCGGCGTTGCCTGCGGAGGCAAAAATACGAGCGGCCTTAATGATATCCGCCGCCGCAACACCGGTTATTTCTTCTCCATACTCCGGAGTGAACGGTTCTAAAGATTGGACGAATTCATCATAACCCTCGGTTCTTTCGGCGATAAAAGTCTTGTCTTGCAAACCCTCCGCCAGAATAACCTTCATCATGCTGTTCAGAAGGGTCGCATCCGTACCGGGACGATGCCTCAACCACAGGGTGGCAAATTTCACCAGGGGTATCTTCCTGGGATCGGCAACGATCAACTCGGCACCAGCCGCCACCGCCTCTTTCATACGCAGAGCAATAATGGGATGGTTTTCAGTTGTGTTGGAACCAATAACAAACATTGCCTTGTTTTCGGCAATTTCAGCCACTGAGTTCGTCATTGCGCCGGAACCGAATTTCATGGCCAGACCGGCCACGGTTGCACTGTGTCAGTAACGGGCGCAGTGATCAACATTGTTGGTGCCTATCCCCGCGCGTATAAATTTCTGAAAAAGGTAATTTTCTTCATTAGTACACCTGGCAGAACAGAGCCCGGCTAAGGCATCGGCACCATCTTTCCCCTTTATTTCCACGATCCGCTTGGCCACATAATCCAGGGCTTCGTCCCAGCCGACCTTTTCAAACTGACCACCCTTCTCCCTTCTGATCAAAGGCGTGGTCAAACGGTCACCACTGTTTATAAACTCAAAACCGAATCTGCCCTTGACGCACAACCAGCCGCGATTGTGATTATCCGCCTCGGAATCAACACGAATAACCTGATCACCACTACTCCTCAAGGTCAGATTACAACCGCATCCACAGTAGGTACATGTTGTATCGGTCAACTGCACGCTGTCTTTACGCGGTTTACCTGCCCAAATCCGACCCGTGAGGGCTCCGGTGGGACAGATAGAAACGCATTGACCGCAAAACTCGCAGTCAAGATCACGGCCAAAAGGCGGAATAATCTTTGCCTCAAAACCCCTTTCGGCGTAACCGATGGCCCCCACGCCCTGCACCTCTTCACAGACACGTACACAGAGCCCGCACATCACGCATTTATTCTGTTCCCTGGTAATAAAAGGGTTAACATCGACCCGGTTATGATCCCTCATTTCGCCGACAAAACGATTCTCGCGAATTCCGTAAAGATAGGCCAATTCCTGTAATTTACATTCACCGGAACTGATACAAACCATACAGTCGTTGGGATGATCGGAGAGCAGTAGTTCAACGGTGGTCCTCCGCAAACGGTGTAATTTCTCCGAATTAGTCTTGACCACCATGCCGTCGGTTGCCGGAGTGGTGCAGGAGGTAACGGGTTTTGGCAAGCCGCCGATTTCAACGATACAAAGACGACAAGCCCCAAACGGTTTCAACCGGTCATCGTGGCAGAGTGTGGGGATGGGAATACCCAGCTTTTGAGCCGCTTCCAAAACCGTGGTACCCTGCTCGACTTCTATATGTTTATCATCAATAGTCAGATTTATCATGGTCACTACTCCTTTAGTACTGCGCTAAACTTACAGGCATCAAAACATGATCCACATTGAATACACAGGGTATTATCAACCTTATGGGGTTGTTTTTTCTCTCCGCTGATGGCGTTCACCGGACAGGCCCTTGCACACATACCACAACCGATACACATATCTTCACGGATAAAAAATGTCAGCAGTTTATTACATACCTTGGCGGGACATTTCTTCTGTTTTATATGCGCCTCATACTCATGGCGAAAATACTTGATCGTACTGATTACCGGGTTCGGAGCCGACATACCAAGACCACACAAGCTGGAATCCCTCACATCTTCAGCAAGTTCAAGGAGTAGTTCAATATCACCCTCTTTTCCTTCACCTTCGGTAATACGGGTGAGAATTTCAAGCAGCCGTTTAGTACCCAGGCGACACGGCACACATTTCCCACACGATTCCGACTGGGTGAACTCCAGGAAAAATTTTGAGATATTTACCATACAGTCCGTTTCATCGAGAACCACCATACCCCCGGAACCCATCATGGAACCCACCGAGGCCAACCCTTCGTAATCAACCGGCAAATCAATGTGTTGCTGGGGAATACAGCCACCGGAAGGGCCACCCGTCTGTACAGCTTTAAAGAGTTTATCCCCTTCAATGCCTCCACCGACATTAAAAATTATCTCCTTGAGGGGCATTCCCATGGGAATTTCAATAAGCCCGGTATTCCTGATTTTACCGGTAAGGGCAATAACCTTGGTACCTTTACTCTTTTCCGAACCGATGGAAGCATACCAGGCGGCGCCCTTGTTAAATATATGGGGAAGATTGGCCAGCGTCTCGACATTATTTATAATTGTCGGTTTACCCCAGAGCCCTTTATTAGCGGGAAATGGCGGCTTAGCCCTGGGCATCCCCCTCTCCCCTTCGATCGAAGCGATAAGGGCCGTTTCTTCACCGCAGACAAAGGCCCCGGCCCCCAGTTTCACTTTAATTTTAAAATTAAAATCGGTACCGAACAGTTTTTCGCCCAGATAGCCTTTTTCCTTTGCGCTTGACAGGGCCATATGGAGCCTGTCGACGGCCAGGGGATATTCCGCACGAATATAAACATAACCGATGGTGGCCCCTATGGCGTAGGCGGCAATAATCATGCCTTCAATCACGGCGTGGGGATTTCCTTCGATCACCGATCTATCCATGAAGGCGCCGGGATCACCCTCATCGGCGTTACAGATAAGATAGAACTGATCGGCATTGTTGGCGGCGCAAAAACCCCATTTAAGACCGGTGGGAAACCCACCGCCACCACGGCCGCGCAAACCGGATTCTTTTACGGTTTCAATAGCTTCCTCAGGTGTCATGGAGGTCAGAACCTTCTCCGCCGCCTTATAACCATCCACGCCAAGATATTCATCTATCGACTCGGGATTTATTTTACCCAGATCACCGAGAACAATTTTGGTCTGGTTATCGTGGAAGATATGGTAATCATCCCCCACCAACCACTCCTTGACCGGTCGCTTACCGATAACATGCTCTTTGACCAGCCGCTTGACCATGTCCTGCTTAATGTACTGATAGGTTGAAACATCACCATCAATTGCGATATCAACCAGCACGTCACGGGCGCAGAAACCACGACAACCGACTTTATGCAATTTACATTTTTCATTTACGGAAACATCTTCTAAACCGGCCTCTTCAAGCTCCTTGATAAACTCTTCCAAAACCAGATCACCACCGGCGGCGATACCACCGGTACCCATGCACACGTTGATTGCTATTTTACTGTTCATGGTTTATCCCTTATATTCTTTGAGACTCTTTACCATTTTACTTGGAGTCACTTTACCAAGCACCTTCTCGTTAATCAAAACCACCGGGGCAATACTACAGGCGCCCACGCAATTCACCCGCTCAAGGGTAAAAAGCATATCCCTGGTGGTATTCTGGTCTCCCTTCAACTTTAAGTCGCTCTGGACCTTGGCAATAACCCGCCCGGCTCCCTTGACGTGACAAACTGTTCCGCAGCAAACAGTGACAATATTTTTCCCACGGGGATTTTGATGAAACTGTGAATAAAAAGTAATTACACCATAGAATTTAGAGGCCGGAATATTTGAACGCTCCGAGTACCAATTGACCACCTCCTCCTGGATATAGCCAAACTCATTCTGTATTTCCTGCAAAACGGTGATAATGTTATCTTCGTTGGCAACACATTTATCATATATTGCCTCCAGTGATTGTGTCATCTGCTTGTCCATACACGTACCCCGTAAATAATAATTATTCCTCCCCGGACAACCGCCCGCAGGAGCGCCGAAAAATCTTCCCTTTTCTCCAAACTATCACTTTGCAGCTACTTATTTTATTGACCAGGAATCTGTCCGAGAATGCATTTTCGTCCAACTCTTCGGTATGCTCAAACCCTACGCCATCTGTTTTAAATCCAACCACCCAATAAATTTTACCACAACCATTCAATCGAAAACTCGATGTCCCATACCTCGCTTTATCGGATGATAAAATTTTAATGGCAACGAAGAGTCAACGTAGACTCAGAAACAGCCGTTTAAGGACAGACACTAACCGTAATTCAGTGCAATTTCTCCGTGTACGACCCGTAATTCAACCAATAACAGGCCGGATTTAATGACATTTATAAATATAAGGCATTTTATTGTCAGGATATTTCAGCCGCCAACCGGCCGAAAAACAACCTACTATACCTCAATATCCAGTTTGTTTCCAACATGTTTCCTGTTTTTCAAGGGTAAAAAGGAAAATAATTTCCACGTCACGGTTGAGAAATTTGACAAGCCACCAACTATCGGGGTAATAACAAGTTCCGGTATTATCCGGCGGCCATGATACTCCGTGGCAGTCAAGGATCGTGGCAGATTCCGACACAAGAAACACTGTTCTGTCCGGCACGGATTAAGGATCAATTCTCCATGTGAAAAATAACATCTAGCGATCTCTGAAATGTCCACCCACTTCAGCAACGATTATTGCACAATCATCCTCGATAAAAAGGGGAGCTCTGCGTACACGAAGATTAGTTTTCCCACGCATTGCGGTATATATTCCGAGATAGAGACGGATAATTATATTTTCCACTTCAACGCAAACTACGAAATAATAAGAGCAAAAGGTAAGGGTGCGGACTGGCCACATCCCCACGAATGGCTGAAAAGGACGCAGGGCAACGACTGGATCTACTATTCCACGGGTGGATATACCGGGGTTTTCGAGGCGACGGGTGAATATTACCTGCCCAACTTTCCCTACCCGACCAACTCCATCCTCGGTGGCAGACCATTTTCCTCACCGGAAATAACTACCGTGGTAGACGGTTGGTTCAACGAACTGCAAATCACCGCGAAAAAATGCGTAAATGCACCAACGCCAGTACATAATTTTTTAAAAAATATCTCCGTAAACAGCCCGCAAGTACTGCAAGAAAAAGCCGATGAACTGTTTTCAATCAACGAAGGACGAATCTCCGTTCTTCCCCCGGACGCAAGGCACGTTGATTACAATCTTATTCCATTGACTATCTCCAGGGGATGTCTTTACAAATGTAATTTCTGTAAAGTAAAGAACAACACAGTTTTTTCAAAAAAAAGCCCACGCGAAGTGGTTGACAAAATTAAAAGGCTCAAACATTTTTATCATAAAGATCTTTGCAACTATAACAGCATTTTTCTTGGGGAGCATGACGCCCTCATGGCTGGACCCGCATTGATTCTATCCAGTATTGAGGAAGCATTTAAGACATTTTCTTTTGCAAAATCGTATATAAGAGGTACAAACATTTTCCTCTTCGCTTCGGTCAGCGCCCTGCTCAACTGCCCGGAACAGCTCTTTAAAGAATTGGAAACATTACCCGGCAACACCTACATTAACGTGGGGCTTG
>CAZQOD010000123.1:0-9608 GCA_964594945.1 uncultured Desulfopila sp. | reverse complement strand
ATGGTATATCCTTCCCTGTGCAGGAGATTCTTGATCTTAAGGATATGCTCAACATCTTCCCTGCGGAACAACCTTTGATTGGATTTGGCCCTTTTCGGTTGGATAACGGGAAATTCCGATTCCCAATAACGAAGGACGTGGGTCTGCACGCCGACAATTTTTGCCACCTCGCCGATCTTAAAATAGAGCCTGTCTGGTATAACCGGTCCCATGATGCCAGTTCACCTCTATATAAGAATTTATCGACAAACCTTGTCGAGATTCGAAAAATAACCCCCTACTGTTGCCTGTTTTCCGGCTGTAATTCCGGCAATGATGCTTTCTGTTACCTTAATTTTTGCAACCAACAGGTTCCCTGGAAGTGTGAGGTATCAATAACGTTGGTGTAAAAAAACCAAGCTATTGATAATAAACTAGTTTAGTGGAATCGTCGATCCCGAAGGGCGGAGAATAAGGGAAAAATTTGTCCACGCAACCACGCTCCATAGGATCGGTAACAGGTTAATCCGACGGTAAAGCATATTGTCTCATTTTCGTTTGCAAGACTCAGGTGTTAATATACTCCCTGAGTTTTTTGCTTGGTCTGAAACTCACCGTTTTGCGTTTTTTTATGGTGATGCTCTCGCCTGTTCGCGGGTTACGGCCCTTTCTCGGAGCCTTGTCGCGCACATTAAAGGTGCCGAAATGAACAAGTTTAATCGACTGTCCTGAAATCATGGACTGTTTCATATTGTCGAAAAAACTGTCGACTATGAGTGCACAGTCGCTTTGTGAAAAACCTAGCTGACGGGCCAACTCCTCCGCCAGTTCCTTCCTGGTAAGATTATTGTTTTTATCCATTGCGGAAACTACCTCCGAAACGATCTGTCAACAAACGCACTATCTTGGAGTGGGATTTTTCCACGTTTTTTTCAGTAAGTGTTTTGGTTTTAGATCTATATGTTATTGTAAGGGCAATACTTTTATGCCCAGGTTCTATTTTTTCACCTTTATAGACATCGAATATTTCCGTACTTTCGATGAGTTTATCCGAGCTTTTTCTCACGCTCTCCACTACTTCACCGCCTGGGATCTCCTCCGGAATTACCAAGGCTATATCCCGTTTAACGGACGGAAACACGGGGAGGGAAGAAAAATTCTTCGGGGCCGTATCTAGATTGCACATCTCATTATAATCGAGATCAAAATAGTATACATCATGTTTGATTGAAAAATTACTGAGTATATTAGAGGCAATTTTCCCAAGGGTGCCGATTTTAATCTTATTTGAATAGATATCGAGGCTGTATTGAGGGGCGGCGTATGGTTCAGCATCATCTTTTGCAGGTGCCGAAAAACGAAGATTACCTTTACCGTCTATCTCACCCAGCTCCATGGTTTTGAAAATATACTCTACACAACCTTTTACATCAAAAATATCAACCACTTCTTCCTTAAAATGGAGTGGAGAGGATTCGCCGAATCTATTACCGGACAGTACTCCGGCAACCCTTGTCTTTTCCAACGGTTGTTTGTTTTCTCCCCTGGGGATGAAAACCTTGCCGATCTCGAAGAGTTTAATATTATTTTTTTGAAAATTAATATTGCGTTTAACGTTTTCAAGAAGGCCGGGAAGTAACATCGTCCTCAGCACGCTCTGCTCTTCACTCAGGGGATTAAGGAGTTTCACCCCCATCCGCCGATTATCATTGTCGGGGATATGGAGCATGGTAAGTTGATCTTTACCAATAAAACTGTAATTAATTGCCTCACTGAAACCAATGGAGGTTAAGCTTCTGGCAAGATTCAGCCGCTTGATTCTTGCAGGGTCCTGTTCGGGGTAGCTGAGGTTAACTTTGGGTAATGTTACGGGTATATTGTCGTAACCGTACAGCCTGGCAATCTCTTCTACAAGATCTGCTTCTCTTTCGAGGTCCATGCGAAACGAGGGCGGTGTTACAAGAATTTTATCATCATCGATGGTGGAACAGTTGATAGCGATAGATTCAAGAAATTGGCGAACCTGCGTCATGTCTAGTTCAATTCCAAGGAGGGAGTTAGTTCTGGATACGCTGAGGAAAATATTGTCAATACTATTTTTACCTCCGTAACAATCAAGATATCCATCGGTGTCACCTTCGCTGATTTCGCAGATAAGTATCCCTGCACGGTTTAGGGCGACGGCTGTGGTCTCGGGGTCCACACCCCGCTCAAAACGATAGGATGCATCCGTAGAGAGTTTAAGGCGTCGAGCCGTTTTACGAATGGAGATACTATTGAAGCAGGCGCTTTCAAGGAGAATATTTTTTGTATCCGCCGTTACTTCGGAATCGAGACCGCCCATTACGCCGGCCACGGCAATCGGCCCCTTGCCGTCACAGATCATTAATGTTTCCGGGGTAAGAGATCTTTCTATTCCGTCCAGGGTGACAAAGGTTTTCTCGTCTCCTTTTGGGAGGCGGACAACGATCTTTTTTTGGGCAAGTTTATCATAATCAAAGGCGTGTAAGGGTTGACCGTACTCAAGCATGACAAAGTTCGTTATATCAACGATATTGTTAATCGGTCTCAGGCCGACGCTGAGCAACCGCTTCCTTAACCACCATGGAGATTTACCGACACTTACGTTTTTAATAAGTAATGCGTCGTACCTGGGGCATAGCTCGTCTGTTTCGATTTCAACCGAAAATACGGGGGACTGCGTTGTTTCCGGAGTCACGGTGAGCGGCAGGGTAAGGGGTTTATTCAAACGAGCGGCAACTTCGCGAGCGATACCTATGACTGATGCACAGTCGGGGCGATTTGGGGTAAGATCAACCTCAATAAAGGTGTCTTCAAGTTCCATTACCTCAATGAACGACCGACCGTGCTCCGTGGCCTCCGGCAGTTCCATGATGCCGTCGTGTTCGTTACCTAGGCCAAGTTCTCGCTCTGAACAGATCATGCCGTGGGACTCAACACCACGAATTTTTGATTTTTTGATTTTAAAATTACCCGGTAAAACTGTTCCCGACAGGGCGACCACCACTTTGAGTCCAGCCCGCATATTCGGTGCCCCGCAGACAATCTGAAATTTCTCCTCACCCACCTGCACTTGGCAAATCTTGAGTTTGTCGGCATTGGAGTGTTTTTCGGCGGAAAGAACGTAACCGGTTTTCAATTCACTAAGATCTCGGTGGAGCGGGCTGACCGCATCGACCTCGAGACCTAGCATGGTCAAATGTTCCGCAAGTACGTGGGGATCGACCCCCGTGATGTCTACGTAATTTTGTAACCAGTTAAGTGTTAACTTCATGGCACTATAGTAATTGGGGTGAAACTGAAATAAATTCCAGTGTATAAATCGGGTGTCAGCATAGATCTATTATGGACGAATATCATTTTGAATTTTATGTGAAAGTGGTTTCACTCTCGATTCGCTTTCATTGTTCGATACGCCTTTTAAAATAAGTGCTTTAAGGTGAACACACGGGAAAACGCAACGGTTAACACCGGAAAATATAATTAAAACTGTGCAAGAAAACGTTGGTCGTTTTCATAAAACAAGCGGATATCATCTATACCATATTTGAGCATGGCAATTCGTTCGATACCGAGCCCAAAGGCAAAACCACTATAAATCTCGGGGTCATAGCCCACCATTTTAAAAACCTCGGGGTCTATCATCCCGGAACCGAGAATCTCAAGCCAGCCTGTTTTTTTGCAGACTCTGCATCCGGCTCCGTCGCACATAACGCAGGCAATATCAACCTCGGCACTCGGTTCGGTGAAGGGGAAGAAAGAAGGCCTGAAACGAAGCGGCAATTCCCTGTTAAAAATTTTTCTGGTGAAAATCGTCAATATACCCTTGAGGTCGGCAAAAGAGATGTCTTTATCGACAAGAAACCCTTCCAGTTGATGAAACATCGGTGTGTGGGTGATGTCGGAATCGCATCGATATACCTTGCCGGGGGCAATGACCCGTAATGGTGGTTGCTGTTTTTCCATAATCCTCGCCTGCATCGGTGAGGTGTGGGTGCGCAGCAACAGGGAATCGCTTATATAAAAGGTGTCGTGCATATCCCTGGCGGGATGATGGGCCGGTATATTGAGTGCCTCAAAATTGTAATGATCAAGCTCGACATCCGGCCCCTCAGCTACGGAAAAGCCAAGGTTTTCGAATATTGCGCAGCTCTCCTCCATAATTTGCGTGATGGGGTGGAGATTGCCGTTTTGCGGACAACGACCGGGTAGAGTTAGATCATATTGAGAATCATCGTCACCTTCGGCAACTGCAGCCAGCAATGCATCTTTTTTAGTCTCGAAGAGTTGTTCTATTTCCTTTTTTAGTTTATTTGCGAGTTGGCCAAAACGTGGTCGATCTTCCTTGGAGAGCGAACCAAGCTTTTTCATAATCGTCGCAAACTGCCCTTTGCGGCCGAAAAAACGAATGCGAAACTCTTCTAACTGGGCAGTATCTTTGATCCGACGAAGAGTGTCGTTGGCATCGCTTTCCAGGGTCTTTAGCTCTTGTTCCATGGTCAATGCAATTTTACTATACGGAAATAAACAACGTGCCGCTCATGGTTGTTGAAAACCAGAAACGGCACGCAAAAAAAAAATGACGAATTAAGCGTTTGCTTCTTTAGCTACCTGGACAACTTTGGAAAAGGCGTCTGCATCGAGTATGGCTAAATTTGCAAGAACTTTACGGTCAAGGTCGACGCCTGCCTTTTTAAGACCACCCATCAATTTGCTGTAACTCATTTCATTCATGCGCGCACCGGCATTTATCCTGGTGATCCACAGGCGACGAAAATCTCTTTTTTTGGTACGTCGATCACGATACGCATAAACCAACGCTCTATCAACGGCTTCAGTTGCGGTTTTATAAAGCCTTGAGCGTCCACCCCTAAAACCTTTGGCAAGTTTTAATACTTTATTTCTTCTTCTGCGGGCTTTAAAACCCCTTGTCACGCGTGGCATCTTTTAACTCCTTCTATACTTCTATTTCGCACCCCGTTGGATACCAATTACAAACTGTTTCAGTTATGAAAACAAGAAACGCACGGAACAAACCAAGTTTCTTTAATATAACTCAAGAGAAACGCGCTTGCCGTATCAACCCATGGGAAACTATATATACGGTAAAATCCTCTTAATACTCTTTGAGTTGGCGGAATCCACCAGTCCCGCCTGACGGAGAGACCTCTTCTGTTTTGTTGATTTTTTGGTAAGGATATGGCTGCTAAATGCTTTGTTCCGTTTAATTTTGCCGGAACCGGTCAATTTGAAGCGTTTAGCGGCTCCTCTGTTGGTCTTCATTTTAGGCATGATAAAAACTCCTCTAAACCCCAAAGAAAATATATATTGAGGCGTTATGTGGATAAATGAAAATATTACGCACTAGTTATAACTCTATTTGAAAGTGAACAGATTGCATTGTAACAGTTGTCAGTGCAGAGCTTCACTATAATAATTATTGTCAAAAGACAAGGAAAAAATGCGCCAAACCGATTTAACGTGCAGGGCAAAATCGTCAAAAAAACGAAAACCCTACGCTTTTGGCCCGACAAACATCACCAGCTGTCTTCCCTCCATCTTTGGTTTTTGCAATATTACCGCGTCCTCCGCCAGCGCTTCGGCAATTTTGTTCATGGCCTCAATACCAATCGTTTCGCAGTAAACGATTTCCCGGCCACGAAAACGCATGGTCAGTTTAACTTTATTTTTACTGGCGAGGAATTTTTTAATATTCTTAATTTTGAAATTAAGATCATGGGCGTCGGTCTTCGGCCGAAACTTAATTTCCTTGGTTTCTATTACAGTTTGTCGTTTTTTTGCTTCCTGGAGTTTTTTCTTTTGTTCATAGCGATACTTGTCGTAATTCATGATCCGGCATACGGGCGGCTTGGCGTTTTCGGAAACAACCACCAGGTCAAGTCCATCGTTGTAGGCCATGTTTTTAGCTTCGTCAGTCGGCAGCACACCGAGCTGGGCACCATCGGCGCCGATGAGCCTGACCGTGGGGAAACGAATGGCATCGTTTGTTAAATCTTTTACTTCGCGCTGTGCCGGAGCATTTCTTCCTTTTCTGTTAATAACTTTCCCTCCTTTATTTTAAGAGTATACGTATAACCGGTGTGTTCGGTTATTATAAGCCACTATGATTAAATGATCAGTAACCCCGACCTTCCTTAACCTCTGCTTCTATTTTGTCTATAAAATCACTGATAGCCATGGGGGGCAGATTTTTGCCGTCACGTAGGCGCACCGTTACTGTGCGGTCATGTTTTTCCTTGTCACCGATAATAAGCATATATGGTGTTTTGGCAATTTGTGCTTCCCTGATTTTATAATTCAATTTCTCATTGCGCAAATCTTTTTCAACCCGGATACCGGCCCTGCGCAGTTCTAAAAATATTTCCCGGCAATATTCGAGTTGGTCATCGGTGATATTGAGAATTCGTGCCTGTACCGGGGCAAACCAGATGGGAAAAGCACCGGCATAATGTTCGATGAGTACACCGATAAAACGTTCAAGAGAACCCATGAGTGCCCGGTGGATCATGATGGGTTGGTGTTCATTATTGTCTTTTCCAACGTAGCCCATTGCAAATCTTTCCGGCAGGTTAAAGTCAACCTGAATCGTTGAGCATTGCCAGGAGCGTCCGAGAAGATCCTTGATTTTTATATCGATCTTTGGTCCGTAAAAAACTCCTTCACCCGGATCAACGACATAGTCGAGGTCTCTTTTCTCAAGGGCTAACTTAAGGGCCTGGGTCGATTTTTGCCAGTTCTCGTCACTGCCGACATATTTATCGGGCCTGGTGGAAAGGTATATGTCGTAATCCGCAAAACCAAAGGCTCTAAGGATATGGAGATTAAGGTCCAGGATATTGGATATTTCATCCTCCAGCTGGTCCGGTCGACAAAAAATATGGGCGTCATCCTGGGTGAACCCCCTAACCCTTAACAGGCCGTGTAGCGCGCCCGCCCGTTCATATCTGTAGACGGTACCCAGTTCACACCAACGAATGGGAAGCTCCCTGTAACTGCGTTTACGGCTGTTATAAACACCAATATGAAAGGGACAGTTCATTGGCTTTAACTGATATTTGACCTCGTCAATATCCATGGCGGAGTACATATTCTCGCTATAGAAATCGAGATGACCGGATGTTTTCCAGAGGTCCTGTCTGGCAATATGTGGTGTGTATAACAACTCGTAATCGTGGCGGTAGTGCTCATCTTTCCAAAAATCTTCGATAAGCCGCCTCAGCTGCGCACCCTTTGGTTGCCAGAGAATAAGGCCGGGGCCAATTTCATCGTTGATGGTAAAAAGCTCTAACTGTTTGCCCAGTTTACGGTGGTCTCTTTTCTTTGCTTCTTCGAGGCTGTGCAGGTATTTTTTCAGTGATTTTTTATCAAAAAAGGCAGTCCCGTATATGCGCTGCAATACTTCTCTGTTTTCGTCACCTCGCCAGTAAGCACCAGCGACCCTGAGTAATTTAAAGGCCTGGGCAAAAGAAGTACTCGGCAGATGAGGGCCGCGGCATAAATCGGTAAATTCGCCAAGATGGTATAGGGAGACCCCCGGCTCGTCGAGATCTTCAATCAGTTCAACTTTGAACTGTTCCCGTTCATCAGTAAATTTCTTCAGCGCTTCCCCGCTGGACAGTTCGGTACGTTGAAAAGATAAGTTTTTACGGACAATTTCTTCCATCCTGGCCTCTATCTTTTCCAGATCTTCCGGCACAAATGGTTCGTCACGTAAAAAATCGTAATAGAAACCATTTTCAATGGCGGGACCAATGGCGACTTTAATATCCGCCCCGAAGATATCCTTTACGGCAAGAGCCATGATATGGGCGGTACTGTGACGCAGTATATCATGGGCTTCCGGTGAATCGGTCTGGACGGGGGAAAGAGTCGTATCCTCGTGTAAGGTCGTGCAAAAATCAACAATGCTATCCCCGATCACGGCGGCAACCGTACGTTTACGTTGTTTATTGGATAACAGTGCCGGGATTGCGTCCGCGACCGTGGAGCCGCTGGGCAACCGTACGCTTTTTCCTTCCGGTAGGCTTACAGTAATGTCAGTCATTGAATATTTATTATAAAAACGAAGGCTAAAGAATTAACACTAAACAGAAGGTGTTCTCACTTTAGCCTTATTTCTGGTAGGCGCGGACGGGATTGAACCGACGACATCCACCACGTCAAGGTGGCGCTCTCCCACTGAGCTACGCGCCTGTGCCGGCAGCAGAATATATATCAATGCAAACGCGTTAAACGACATGCACAGAACCTGTTTCAATTACCAGTAAAACCATCAGCTGTCAAGGAAAAATCGTTAGCTGTCCCGGAGAAAAAGAGAATAAGTTATTTGGCAGGTGATCTCTCTTCCAAGGCTTTGGCAAGCGTATATTTGTCGGCATATTTTATATCCATTCCCATCGGAATTCCCCTGGCAAGTCGCGTGATTTTTACCGCTTCATGTTGCAGTATGTCTATCAGGTATGAGCCGGTTGCCTCACCGGGGACAGTTGAACTTGTAGCTATGATTATCTCGTGAATCGTGCCGCTCCGTATCCTGTTGATAAGTTCCCTTATCTTTATCTCATTCGGGCCGATACCATCTATTGGAGAGAGCACGCCGTGGAGGATATGATAATGACCGCGAAAAGTCGCCGTTTTTTCAATGGCAATCAGATCGCCGGATTGTTCGACTACACAGACCGTATCGCCGTTTCTGCGGGGATCTGCACAGATGGTGCATGGATCGTTTTCAGAAAAGGAAAAACAACATGAACAGAGTTGAATGGATTCGTGCAGCGAGGCAAGCGCCGCCGCCAGTTCTCTAGCCTGGGCGGGTGGCCTGCGCAGAATATTTAAGGCGAGGCGGGTGGCTGTTTTTTTGCCGATACCCGGTAAACGTCCCAGGTTGGTTATTAAATTTTCCAGGGGCGGCGGGATTATCTGCATGGAGGAGTATTCTTATGTTGTTTAGCTGAAAAAGAGTGATGAAGTTTCTTTACGACACTTTCACTACGCCATGAGGTTTGTGAGATCCGGCAGGTTAAGGCCGCCGGTGAGTTGCGCCATTTCTTGTTTACTCAGCTCTTTGGCCTTGCGCAATGCATCGTTTGTCGCGGCGACAATAAGATCTTGGAGCATAGCCGATTCGCCGGGATCAATAACCTCCTGTTCGATAGCTATGGAAAGGATGTCACCCTGACCGTTGACCGTGACAATGACCATGCCTCCACCGGCACTGCCGGTAATTGACTTAGCGGCCAGATCCTGTTGAATTTTTGCCATTTTTGTCTGCATTTCTTTTGCTTGTTGCATAATAGCGCTGATATCCATATTAAGCCCAGATGTTAAGTTAACGGTGTTGAGATGCTTGCATCCGTTTTCTGATTTTCCGCCGATTCGGCAATGTCATTTTCATAGCTCTTGGCCTGGATACGAATATCACCCACCTGGCCGATGAAAATTTCAGTGGCCATGATAACGAGGGGATCGTTGGCCAGTTGTTTTTTGATTTTTGAAGGTGATTCCGTCTGTTCTCCGCCAGTTTGGTCGCTGTCTTCTGGAAAGATAAATTTTAAAAAACAACTGGCCAACGATCCCCTCGTTATCAT
>CAZQOD010000122.1:0-9678 GCA_964594945.1 uncultured Desulfopila sp. | reverse complement strand
GCTACCCCGCCGCGGATTTTACCAAAAAGGGTACCCATGGCCTCCAGTAAACGTTCGGCCGGTTCGGATTCCTGCAGGACAATACCCATAAAGATAAAGAGGGGTATTGCCATGAGGATGGTATTATTCATTATGGAGTAGATGCGAAAGGGCATCATGGAGAACATCTTAAAAAATTCCGCCGAGATAAGTGGAATGGTTATATCCGGCATAAGTTCCACCACCGCGGCAATAATCCCGAAAAATATGGAAACGGAGCCAAAAGTGAATGCAACCGGATAACCAATGGAGAGCATCAATAATGCCGCAAAAAACATTATTATTCCGGTCATTTGCTTTCCTCCAGGCGGCATTTCCTGTAGATGTTGATATTCTTTACCGCGTAGCCGACTGAGGAAAAAATTAGAAAGCCAAAGGCCAGGGGGATAAGGCTCTTAACGAGCCAGCGGTAGGGCAGACCCCCGGGGTCTTCTGAAATTTCACCGGTAATATAGGCATCCCTGACGAAATTAAAAGAACCGAAAAAGATAAGCATGGCCAGGGGCAGGAGAAAGAATATCGTACCGATTATATTGATTAAAGCCTTGGTTTTAGGAGAATATCTATCGTAGAGAAAATCGACTCGGACATGGGCCTCATCGAGGAGCGAGACGGAAACTCCGAAGAGGATAATAACTGAAAACAGATGCCATTCCATCTCCTGCATTCCCACGGAACTGTTATGGAAAAAATAGCGCATAATGACATCAAAAAAGACATTTAAGGTCATTAATACCAGTAACGCGGAAAGGATTTTTCCGGCGATTCTATTTATTTTCATATATTGTTGTTCAATTTTGATCAACATCGTTTACTCCGGCTTTTTTATCTGTTTTGCGAGATAAAATCAAAAAACCGTCCCATCACCGGCTCTGGCGATGGGACGGTAGAAGGTGCGCTATCCATATGATATGGTATTACTCACCAACCATTTCCGAGGTACGGATATAGTAATAATCCGACATTTTCGTCCATGCCCTGGCCTTTTCCATATAGGCCTTTTGAGAGTCATAAACCTCTTTAAAATCACTGTTTTTGGCGGCATACCCTTCCATGACCTCGTCGGTGGCCTTCTTCATGGCCTTTAGTACCGGGGTTGGAAAGGTCATAACCTTGATGTTGGGGTAGTCGGTTTTCATCTTGGCCCATGCCCTGGCGGAGGCGTCAAAGTTTTCGCTGTACATATTGGCGGTTACGGCCTGCATGGCGGTCTTCAATATGGCCTGGTATTGGGGCGTCAGCTTATCAAAGGCATCCTGGTTGATAAGAAACTGCATCTCCGAGGCGGGTTCATGCCAACCGGTGTAATAGTAGGGGGCAACTTTATGAAAACCCATTTTAATGTCCATACCGGGGCCCACCCATTCAAGGGCGTCAATGGTACCGCGATCCAGGGAAGTGTAAAGTTCTCCAGGGGGGATATTGGTGACGTTGACCCCTAGTTTGTTAAATACTTCGCCGGCGAGACCGGGGATACGCATCTTCAAACCTTTCAGATCGTCGAGACTTTTAATTTCTTTGCGGAACCAGCCGCCCATCTGCACACCGGTATTGCCGCCGGGAAAGGAATATACATGAAATTTATCGTATAATTTTTTCTGCAGCTTCATGCCGTCATCGTAATACAGCCAGGCATACTGTTCGGCGGCGGTCATACCGAAGGGAACCGTGGTGAAGAATACGGAGGTGATATCTTTGCCTTTCCAGTAGTAGGAGGCGGTGTGTCCCATTTCAAACTGTCCGCCTTTGACCATATCAAGGATACCGAGCGGCGCCTTGTGTTTTTCCGAACCCTCCACCCTGATCTGGAAATTGCCATCGGTCATATCGCTGACCATCTTGGCAAGCTTGGGCGCCGGAGAGGCCAGGGGTGTTAAGGTGGATGACCAGGTCATGGCCAGTTTCCAGCGGATTTTTTTGGCTGCTTTTGCTGCCGATGCCGGTGATACAATCAGCGCGCATGCGGCAAAAATAAGAGCGATTTTTCCTACATGTTTCATAATCTCCTCCAAGAAAATAAATAACGATGTATGGCCAGGGATAAGGCCGATTGCAGTACCACCCGGCTGCAGGTGATATTAAGGCGGTACTGATTTACACGAATTCTGTTACATTTAATACGGAGGGCGGAATAAGGCAACATTAGATGTGAATCTTTATACCACAAGGGCATAAGTTTCGTAAGAGCTGATGGGGCCACCTACGTAGCACCACAGCTTAACCTTATTAGACTGGCAGTTCTCGGCCAACCCCTTAGAGGATTTTTTTGCCGAAAAGAGAGGCGATAAGATTGACTGCCATCTGGGCCGTGCGGTTTTGGATGTCAAGAATAGGGTTGATTTCCATAATATCGACCGAGTGAAGTTTTCGACTGTCGGCCAGGATCTCCATAATGAGTTGCCCTTCCCTGTAGGTGAGTCCACCCTGGGATGGAGTCCCGACTCCAGGCGCGTCCAGGGGATCCATGGCATCGAGATCCAGGCTGATATGGACCTTGTCAAGATGGCTGAATCCTCCTAGTGTTTGTGACATTATGTCACGAATCCCCACCTCGTCGACATCCCGCATGGTAAAAATTCTGCAGCCGGATCGCTTCATCAGCTCCTTTTCTTTTGTGTCGAGATCCCTACAGCCGATGAGCACTACGTTTTCGGGCTGTATCTTGGCGCCGACCCTGCCGATATTAACCAGCTCTTCAGGGCCGAGACCGAGCAATACGGCCAAGGCCATGCCGTGGACGTTCTGGCTTGCAGATGTCTCGGGGGTGTTGAAATCGCCATGGGCGTCAATCCAGATAAGGCCCACGTCGTGGTTGTGGGTAATTCCGCCGACCGTACCGATGGCGGCGGAGTGGTCTCCCCCGAGGAAGATCGGGATTTCTCCCTTGTCAATGGCCCGTTTGCCAAGGTTATATGCCTTTTCACAGGCCTCTCTGATCAGGGGTAGTCGCCCGGCCAGACTGGTATCGGAAAGGATATCATGTCCGGGAATGTTAATATCACCGCTGTCAAAAGATGTGTAACCTAGTTTTTGCAGGGCCCTGGCAAGGTTTGCGTAACGGACGGCGCTTGGGCCCATATTAACGCCCCTGCGGTTTTGGCCGAGATCCATTGGCACGCCGATGATTCGAATATTTTTCATATGCAGTTTCCCTTTGGGAGAAATGATTTGTTGAAAATTATACCATAGTGAATACCTTGATTGTATACAATGGTAGCCATTATAACCCGAATTTTGCAATTGGCAAGGTGGTCTGATTTCACGTTGCAAAGGGGAGGGTAACGTTTTTTTGTAACAAGATATTTTTGATATGTCCTTTTACCGGGTGTATAATGGAGTATCCAGCGTGGTTGTCATGGATTGATTTTTTCCATGATCTGCGCTTAAGGTTCAGGTCGTCTTTTATAATGTCTGGAGTTGTGTATGAACCGCTCAGCGTATCTTACCACGGGATTGGCAATAAAACTAATGTCCCAGCTTTCTAAAGCCGATATTATCGTTCACGGCCGGGAAAGAATTCCCGACGGGCCGATTATTTTTGTGATTAATCACTTTACCCGCATCGAAACCCTCCTGCTCCCCTACTATATTCATAACTTAACAAAGGTCCCGGTCTGGTCATTGGCCGATGCTTCACTCTTCCAGACCGGCCTGGATAAATTTTTTGATATGGTGGGCGTGGTTTCCACCCGTGATCCCAAGCGTGACGAGTTAATCGTTAAAAGTTTGCTGACCGGTGAGGCCAACTGGATAATCTTTCCGGAAGGGAGCATGATTAAGACCAAGAAAATAATGGACGGCGGCAAATATATGGTTGCCGATTCACATGGAATGCATGAACCCCACACCGGGGCTGCGGCACTTGCCTTGAGATCGGAGTTATATCGCCGCCATATTTTAAATACGGCGGCTGATTCCGTTGGGGATGTCCGGATCATGCTCACCGGCCTGGGTCTTAACGGTTTGGAGGAGCTGGAAACGAAGCCAACGACCATTGTGCCGGTTAATCTCACCTACTATCCCATTCGAGCGGCGGAAAACGGGGCCTCGAAAATGGCGGCCAGGTTAATGAAAGAAGTACCGGAACGCATGATGGAAGAGCTTATGGCCGAAGGCACCATGCTGTTGTCCGGGGTGGATCTGGATATTCGTTTTGGGGTACCTATCTCAATGGCGGATTATCTTGATAGAAAATGGTTGCAAAAAGATATGCCGGAAGAAGGTATTAGCGGCTTTTCGACGTCCGTAAACCTGAAGAATAAAATGCGAAAAACCGCCCACGATATTATGCAACGCTATATGCACGATATCTACGCTATGACCACTGTTAACCACGAACATATCTGGGCGTCTTTTCTGCGTTTATATCCGTTTAGCCGCATTGATGAAGATGATTTTCGCCGCCGCTCCTATTATGCCGCCTCCCTTATCGGGGACAGGGCTGGGGATCGGGAATCGTTCTTTCTCCATAGCTCCCTGCAGGGGGACCAGGGCCATCTTCTCACCGATGATCGTTATGAAAATTACCGAAATTTTCTGGAACTTGCTGTTGATAAGGGGATAGTTGCAAGGCGGGGTGGTTATCTTATTCGAGATCGTTCAAAACTTTCTGCGCCCCTGCGTTTTCATCGAGGCCGGATAGATAACCCCATAGAAGTAATTGCCAATGAAGTGGAGCCGTTAAAAAAATTTAAATCGATCCTGCGCTCCCTTATCTGGCAGCCTTCAACCCTTTTAAAAATTTCCCTTAGTCGCTATCTTTTGCAAAAAGATCTTGAGGCGTATAGAGAGGGTTGCAGCGTGTTTCGTCACGGCAAAGAGAAAATTTGTACGGGCAGGCCCTTTTTTCTGCCCGCCGTAAGACGGAAAATCGGGGTGGTGTTAATTCACAGCTATCTGGCGGTACCGGAGGAGGTGCGTGGTCTGGCCCGTTATCTGCGCAGGCGGGGTATGTGGGTTTATGCTCCCAGGCTACCGGGACACGGTACGTCGGCGGAGGATCTTGGCAAAAGACAATATCAAGAGTGGATCGAAGCGGTTGAACGGGGTTATATCCTGATGTCAACGCTTTGTGACAGGGTTGTTGTGGGTGGTGTGGCGGTGGGTGGCAGCCTGGCCCTTGATCTGGCGGGTCGGGTGACAAAAGTCGCCGGAGTTTTTGCTGTTTGTCCGCCGTTTTCGCTTGCGGATTATTCAACTAAATTTATGCCTGTTCTCGACGTATGGAAACGAATGTTGCTTACAATGAAGAGGGGAGATGGTGAAAAGTTTCTTGATTTCAAACATGGGAACCCCCATGTTAATTATCCGAAAAACCCGGTGGCCGGTGTACATGAGGTCGGTGAGTACCTGCAATACATTGAGAAAAGATATGAAAAGGTGACGCAGCCGACTTTAATTATTCAGGCCGACGGTAATCCGGTTGTTGATCCGACTGGGTCGGCAAAGATTTATAAACGAATCGGTTCCGTTGATAAAGAGTATTGTCTGTTGCATATTGATCGTCATGTCCTGGTTAATGGGGACGGGTCGGAAAAGGTCTATAGAAAAATAAATGATTTTATTGTTACATCAATGGCTTATCGCAAACAGCTATCTTCGGATGAACACTAATGGATTGGCGATATTTTTCATACCCCAACTCAATGTTATTAAGTTAATGACATTGTATTCCAACTGTTGAGAATATGTGGAAAAATTGAAAAAATTACTCGATTGCATATATTACGGATTTATTAAACATCGCAAAGTATATTTTTTGTAAAAAATGATAGCTAGAGCCGCAACAGAACAAGAATTCGCATGGCCGGAATATTACCAGGAATTCACGGAATTTTCCCGAGACACGGTGCGACCGGGATGTCATCCCCGCAGAATGTTGCACGAGCACGGGGCAGGGAGAGCAATTGTTCTGGTACACGGCCTTACCGACTCGCCGTATTTTATGGTGGATCTTGGTCGTTATTTTTATGAAAAACTTGGTTATGATGTTTATATCCCCCTTTTGCAATGCCATGGTCTTAAACGACCGGCGGGTATGACCGGAGTATCCCTTGCCGAGTGGAAGAAAAATGTGCTTTTTGCCATTGATGGGGCCTCCCGGCCCGGCGTAAGGGTTTCCATTGGTGGTTTATCCACAGGTGGGGCGCTGAGTTTTTATATGGCATGTACATGTCCGCAAATAGGCGGAGATCTTTACCTGTTTTCGGCAGCACTTGGTCTGGCCCCGGTGCTGGGGGTGGTTCCGGGCTGGTTGCAGGAATATATGCTTCGTACCCCCATTACCCGCATCCTTGATTCCGGAAAGTTGCTGATTGGTGAGAATCCATTTCGTTATGAGCGTGTCAGTTTAAACTGCGCAAAAGAACTGGCCCATCTCATCAAGGAGAATAATAGTTTGCAAAGCTGTTATTCGCCGTATAATCTTTTAGAAAAACGGATCTTTGCAGTTACAACCGGGTTTGATAAGGTTGTAAGTTTGCCGGCAATTAAACGTTTGCGGACAGTGGTCGGTGGGGATCGTTTTGTCCGCTTTGATATACCTGCAGAGGCCAGGGTCGATCATGCCTGTGTTGTTCTAAAAGAGCCGGTGTATGCGTTGAACGGACGGCCAGGGGATCCCCCCCTTGAGCGGGCCAACCCCCTTTTTGTTGAGATGGTTGAGCAGATGCGTCTCTTTTCCCAGGAGATTCCGTAAATCGGTTGTAGGTACCTGCTCCCAAGACCGGTCGGGATTATTTTTTTTTGGTTCGTGTTTTCTTTTTTGTTTTTTTGGGTTTTGCTGGAGGCAGTTCTTTCTCAGTTGCGGCAATTAGGGCGCAAAGCCACTCCCTGTCTTCAATTTGATCTCCGATAAGAAAGGATGGTTTGGCCCCCGGATAGGGCGATTGTCTTATGGCCTCGCCGATTAATAATTCCCCTGCCCGTGTGGGTTTTACAAACAGTTGATTATCGCATACAAGGGCAACAACCTTGTCATTATAATAGATTGCGTATTCCCCAAACATCTTCCTATATCGAATCTCCCCTCCATTTTGCATCTGTTCCACCACAAAGAGGACAAAACTTTTATCCGATGCCATAATATAAACCTTTTAAATCGTCCGGTTCCTGAGTTTATATGAAAGTGATTTCCAAGGCTTTGACTCTTGAGTCGCTTTCATTGTTTGTTGTGGCCGTGGCCTGATAATTTGCTCCAGCTATGCCGGTTACTTGGTGTAGAGATTATCTTCGCTTAATCTTTTGCTCAAAACCAAGACGGGGTCATTTTCATACCCTGTTTTTCGATAAAACGAGATTACTTCTGTGTTTGACTCTCTTATCATAAGGTTAATTTTGGGGCATCCCATGCGCATTAAATTTTGTTCCGCATATTCTATTATTTTAGATGCAATACCAGTGCGTTGTAAGTTTTGCTGTACAGCCAGATAGTAGATCCAGCCCCTGTGCCCGTCGTATCCGGCCATGCAGCTTGCGATAATTTTATTGTCTTTTTGTCCTACAAAAAACAACTCCGGAGAATCGTTTATTTTTCTTTCTATGTCCCTTTGTGGATTGTTACTCGGCGTAATCAGGTTGCACTGTTGCCACAGTGCTATTACCTGTTTTTCATCTTCCGGTCGATATGTTCTGATATACATTTTTATAGTCCACTGTTCTCATAATAACTTAAGTTCCATACCCAAGATTTACGAATAATAAGACCGAGTTAAAGCAGGTTTTGTGCGGGGATTACCGTTGGCAAATATTTATGTAAATATTATTTATCGGTCATCGTTTTTCCGGTTGTTTGTCGGGTAGTTGTGCCGACGTAATGACTGTTACGAGCGAGAAAACGTTTTTCTATAAGATGCCACATCGCAATTGCGGCCATTAAGGTGGTTGTGGCGGTGGCAAATAAAAAGAGCCAGGGCTGATTCGCGGGCCAACCAAGCCATAAGAAATACTGGATAATAGGGAAATGCAGTATATATATTCCGTAGGAAAAGTCACCATATTTCCCGAAATTACCAAGATAAAGAAACAAACCAAAGAAAATAACCACGGTGGCAAGGGCCAACGGTTCAAGAACGGCTAACGGTAAATATTTATTGGCGGTAAGAACGAATATGGCGGAAAAAAGAAAAAAGCGCACGTAACGTTGGAAAAAAGGCAGATAATAATAAAAAAATGAGCCGGCAATAAAGTAGGAGAGTTGGCCGGGTAACTGGCGGCCGAGTCTTAAGTAAAAATCGGAACCGGTTTTTGTAGCGGACCACGATAGTATCATGGCGTAGGATACAGAAATTATATAGACAATAATTATTACCGGCAGTTTGCCAAAGCGCCTGAACAGGTATACGAACAGAGGCACGCTCAGGTAGAACATTACTTCGATTTTAAGAGTCCACAGTGCACCATTGACTGCGTCGATTCTGTTATTTTCAAAGACGCCGGGCAGTGTGGGGTGTAGGAAGTTTAGGAAGGAAAGGTTGGCGAAAATATATTTTATCCAGGCGGATGAAAAATAGTCTGCGGGGCTTTTTGTAGTGACGCCGGTTAAACTTATGGCGCATAATACTACAACGGCAAAATAGGCAGGGTAGATTCTTTTAAACCGTTTCCCGGTGTAGGAGAAGAGAGATGGAGAACGTTCAAAGCTCATAAAAATTAGAAAACCGCTTACTACAAAAAAACCTTTCACTGCAACACTTGCAGAGAAAACGGCGGCCAGCAACGATAGTTGTTGGTACCCGGAAAGTACATATACGTGAACCAGAAAGACAGTCCCGGCAAAGAGTAAACGCAGCAGATCGAAATTGTTTGTGGTCAATCGTGGATTATTTTGCAACATTTAGATTCCCTGTCGATTGGTCACCGGTGCGATGCCGGTTATTTTGCGTGCAGCTGTTTTATGCCAATGGAAAATGAATTTAACTTGTAAAGAGGGAAATGGCGGCAACAATAATTTTCACGGTTTTTTGGGAATTCAAGATGCTAATGAGACATTATTGAAGTAAATTTGTCAAGAGAACGGCTATGTGATATTGTAATACCTTAGGTGAGGTTTTGTATCTAACACCGGAAATGACCGGTAAGCTGGCATAAGTGCCTTGTTTCTTGTTTTTAATTACAGCTTTTACGGAGTAAGGTACTAGAGGGTGCCGGGCCATAAAGGGGTATTGTATTTCACAATAATATTGTTTAATCTAAGCCCTGCGTTTGCAATATGCTAAAACATATTTATGTTGTTAAGTCAATATGTTATCTATGCGGAAAGGTATGGTTTCATGCACTGTTTTTGTGAACAATTTTTGCCCTATTACCAGCTTTTCTGGATCGGTAATCACACTTAATATGTTTTGTTATCAGTAGCTTAAAGTGTTTTTATGGGTCGGCGTTATTGACGCCGCGTATTTGCGGAGAATTTGTCTATTGTAAATTTAGGTTTAAAAAAGGTTGACACTGAAAATTAAAGAATATATATTCGCTCCCACAATTCATCGTTTCGGGCGGCGGTGGAATGACGGTGGTCTTGTTATTTCCCCGTGGAACAAAAAATTAACAGGTTTGTTTGGAATATAGTTCGTTGCCGGAAAGCGTATAATCCTCGGTAGCTCAGTTGGTAGAGCAGGTGGCTGTTAACCACCTTGTCGGCGG
>CAZQOD010000121.1:0-9836 GCA_964594945.1 uncultured Desulfopila sp. | reverse complement strand
CCGGTGATTTTCAAAATATCAAGCGGCTGCCATGTCGTTGCCAGCTCAAAACCGTAAGTTTGGCCACTCAACTGGTTAGTAAAGGTTACAGGGAGAACATAACGTGGGGATGACGAACCCATCTCCACAAAAGGAGCCCGATTTTCAAACGACCTTAAATTATCATATTCATTATAAAAAAATGAGGTGTCCAGAGAAATAGTATCGGTGGCCGCCCACCTGAAACCTGCTTCATATGCGATCAACTCCTCGGAGTCAAAATCGTCATTACCGACTAAGGCCGTAATAAAAGTGTGGTCAAACAGAGTCATCTCGTCGGAAGTATTCAGGCGGAGATCACGATCAGAGCGGGACGGTGTCCTAACAGCCCTGGAAACAGAACTCCACATCGTATAGTCATCGGATACTTTCCACCTTAATCGTATATTGGGTTGAATTTCAAAACCACTGTAATCGTTATACTCAAACTTTGAACCAAGAGTCAGCCACCAACGGTTTTTAACAAGGGCTATCTCATCCTGAAAAAACGCGCTGAACAGCTGGGTTACCCGGCTCTTAGGCACAAAATCTGTAAACCTGGTCTTTTCGATTTCATCGCCACTGATCCTATAACCAAGACCACATATTATCTCCTGGGATTGCGTGAAGAACCACTTGTACTGGAAATCAAGATCGATGGTATTCCTGTCCTCTCTACTCAACATCGCATCTTTACTCGTATAGTCGTAATAACCTTTAAAAGAGACGATACCACCGTTATCATTTTTGCGTTGCCAACGAGCGACAAGATTTCCTCCACTAAACTCCATTCTATCGTAATATATACTGTCTTGGGTCAAACTGGAAAAATTATAGGATAGATCCTCGTCACCTTTATATATATCCCCCTGCAATGTAAAGGTATCTTCCCTTCCCACGGCCATATCAATTCTGAAGCCGCTTTGCAATTTATGCCAACCGTCATAGGATTCACCCCCTTCCGGTTGGACATAAGGATCATGGAGATCCCCCTTGACATACACTCTATAATTACCCCCATCCGCCAAATTACCTCCATAACGGGCGGCGAATAAAACAGGTTCCCGATCACCACTGGTCAATGAAACAAGCGCACCCTGGGTTTTTTCCGCTTTTTTGGTGATAATATTAATCACACCGTTAACCGCATTTGCCCCCCACAGGGTAGCCCCCGGACCGCGAATTATTTCTATCCTGTCGATATCTTCCATCACCGTATCCTGTACATCCCAGAACACCCCGGAAAAAAGTGGCGTATATACATTGCGACCATCGATAAGCACCAACAGTTTATTGCTGAAAAAATCAGCAAAACCCCTGGTGGAAACAGCCCACTTGGAACAATCAATCTGTGACACCATCAAGCCCGGTACCACCCGCAACGCTTCAGGAATATTTCTGGCGCCAATCCTTTGAATATCTTCAGAGGTAATAACAAAAACGGCGGCGGCGGCATCCACCAGTTTTTCCGGCTTTTTTGATACCGACGTAATTTCCGTCTGTAATAGATCTTTAATGGATAAGCTCTTAAGGTATTTTACCTTCTCATCAGCGGGCATTAAAATTGACTCGGCAAAGCTGATATTATGAATCGTTAATATCAGCACAGACAGTGGAACTGCCAAAACCAAACAACTTTTTGCATTAATTCGAGAATAAAATGTCTTCATACGCCTGTACCATACTTTTAAAATTCTTATCAAATATTCCATGGGCTCAGCGTCTTTCTCCCTATATTTGAGAACGACACGTATATAAGCCACTACTTTATTTTTACCTGAATTTCACAATCAACAAATTCACTAGAAACTTGTTCGAGAATACAAATCTTTATTAAATTCTTTACAGACTATTGTTTTTACCAAATATAACTTAGTTAAGAATCAAAAAACGTGAAAAATTCCATTTAATTTTTAATCTGGAAACCGCCGGACACCCCCACGACCGGATTTACAACTCCTTTTGGGCAAGATCAGAATGGATCTTCATTTTATCATAAATTTCCATTCATTAAAAATCCACACAGATATTGATAACTCCCACACTTAAAAGATCATTATTCTTATTTTACATGTTTATACAGCATATAATTCTTGACTTCAAGAGAAAATAAGAATATTATACTCACACAACCTGGAGAAAAAAAATGTTGGACGAAATAAATCTACAAATATTAAAAATATTACAGAAAAAGGCACGTATCCCCAATATTGAAGTATCCCGAAAAATTGGCCTTGCCCCGTCGGCTGTCCTTGAGCGGATAAGAAAGATGGAGAAACAAGGAATAATTGATGGTTACGAAGTAAGACTAAACCCTGAACTTTTCAATCGCTCCCAGGTGGCGTTTATTCGCATAACAATATCCCCCGGTTTCGTTTATAAGGTTGGAGAAAAACTCTCGCATATCCAGGAAGTGCAGGAAATCCATTTTGTTTCAGGTGGGGACTGCCTTCTTGTAAAAGTCAGAACCACCGATACAACAGCACTCTATGGATTATTACAACAGGAGATTGCAGTAATCAACGGCGTACAATCCACAAAAACCGAAACCGTCTTAACCACATTCAAGGAAACCAGCCGTATTCCGTTGCCCCGATTAGTGTCTGAACGGAAATGAGTTTTTTTGAATACCTACACTGCTCCTAGCCCGGTGACAATTTTTTAAACAACTAATATCCATTTAATAAATGAGTAAATTCAATGCCGATATCAAGATCATTTAAAAACAGACTCTACCCGGCCCTCGAACAAATAATCGAAAATTTTGCAACACCATTTCATATCTACGACGAAACCGGAATTAATGAAACGGGTAAACGGTTAAAAAAGGCCTTTGCCCCAATTCACACATTCAGGGAATATTTTGCGGTCAAGGCCCTGCCCAACCCCACAATATTAAAAATAGTAAAAGATTTAGGATTTGGTTTTGACTGCAGTTCCACAGCTGAGTTACAACTAAGTCGTGGAATCGGCGCCGGGCCCGATGATATAATGTTCACATCAAACAATACAAGTTACGACGAATTTATAGAAGCCGAAAAAGACGGCGGTTGCATACTCAACCTGGACGATATTAATCTGCTCGGTAAACTACCCAGAATTCCGGAGTTAATCTGTTTCAGGTATAACCCCGGTGAAAAAAGAGATGGAAATGATATTATCGGCAAACCGGTCGAATCAAAATACGGAGTCAGCCACGATCAGATTATCGATGCTTACCAACAAGCCAAGATGCGTGGTTCAACTCGTTTCGGCATCCACACCATGCTTGCTTCAAATGAACGTGACCACCGATACATGGTACAGACAACCCGCATGCTCCTTGAATGTATCTCCACTATCTCCCAAAAACTTGATATTACATTTGACTTCGTCAATATCGGCGGAGGACTTGGAATCCCATATCATCCGAATGAGACGGAACTTGATATTGAAGCAATGGGAGAAGAAATATGTTCACTTTTCAAAGAATTCAAGGAAAAAAACAATTATGAACCCGCCCTGTACATGGAAAGTGGCCGTTATATAACAGGCCCCCATGGCGTACTGGTGGTCACCGCAATTAACCGCAAGGATATTTATCGAACATATATCGGCGTGGACGCCTCCATGAGCGCATTAATGCGACCGGGTATATACGGTGCGTATCATCACATAGATGTGCTGGGAAAGGAGAATGAATCAAAAGAGGAAATCGTCGATGTGGTCGGTTCACTCTGTGAAAACAATGATAAATTTGCGATACAACGTAACCTACCGAAAATACAAGACGGTGATATCCTCATTATCCAAGACACCGGTGCACACGGCAGTGCCATGGGTTTTAATTATAACGGCAGTCTCCGCCCCAAAGAACTCCTCTTCAAAAAAAACAACGGGGTAGAGCTCATCCGCCGCGCGGAGCAGGTTTCAGACTATTTTGCAACCCTTGAATTCCAAAAGAAACTGCTTACGTTGTAAACTTCTTTCAACCACCCCGGTCATATTACACCTGAACCCTGCGTACATAACTTAAGTTACAATAACGGAGCTTGCACGAAATGAACATCGATATAGATTACTACCTGGATACCGTCGCCAAAGCTGTAAAAAATAAAAAAGTTCCTGTCGTAGATCTTATAAATGTTCAGACCCGTGACCCCTTTAAAGTTCTGGTTGCAACAATTCTTTCGGCCAGAACAAAAGATGAAGTCACAGCCGCCGCGTCGGCAAACCTTTTTAAGCATGCCCCGGATATTCAGAGTCTTGCAAGTTTATCTGAAGAAAAAATTAGGCAACTTATCCATCCCGTGGGATTTTACAAAAACAAGGCCCGCTATCTTATACAACTCCCCAAGGCACTAACTCCCTTTGCAGATACAGTTCCCGACACCATTGATGAACTCCTGACCCTGCCCGGTGTCGGTAGGAAAACAGCCAACCTGGTCGTAAGTGTCGCCTTTCGTAAACCCGCCATCTGCGTTGATACCCACGTCCATAGAATTATGAATATCTGGGGTTATGTCGACACCAAGAACCCATTGAAAACTGAAATGGCCCTACGTGACAAACTGCCACCCCGCCATTGGATCAACTCAAATACAATCCTAGTTGCCTTTGGCCAGTACATATGTCGACCGGTCAGTCCCCACTGTGATATCTGCCCCCTTAACGATAAATGTGCAAAACAAGGAGTGCAACCGCGTACTGTTGCCGGTGCAAAAAAGAAGAGAAAGGGAGTTTTAAAATTTATATCATGGAATGTGAACGGGATACGAGCCGTTGAAAAAAAGGGTTTTATCAAAATAGTCCGAGAATTTGATGCCGATATTATAGCAATCCAGGAAACAAAGGCCCAGCCGGATCAACTTTCAGAACCGTTAAAAAATATTGCGGGCTATACTTCATTCTGGCATAGCAGTGAAAGAAAAGGTTATTCCAGTGTCGCTGTTTATACCCGTTTATCACCTGTCGCAATACATTACGGCCTTGGCGATCCCGAATTTGATGTTGAGGGCAGAGTCCTGACCCTGGAGTACAACAGCTTCTTCCTGGTAAATATCTATTTTCCCAACAGTGGCGATAAATTAAAACGAATCGATTATAAACTTAGATTCAACAATAAGTTATTGGCATTTGCCCAAACCCTAAGAAAGGATAAACCTGTTATTCTCTGTGGCGACTTTAACGTGGCCCACCGGGAAATAGATCTGAAAAATCCGCAGGCAAATATACACAATGCCGGTTTTACAGAGGAAGAGCGACAATGGATGGACAGTTTTCTCGACGCCGGTTTTATCGACACCTTTAGAATTTTCAACCAGGAAGCGGAACAATACTCATGGTGGAGCTATCGCTATAATGCCAGGGCAAGAAATATCGGCTGGCGTATAGATTATTTTTGCGTGGATAAAAAAAGCGAAAACCGTATTAAGGATGCTTCCATATTACAAGACATAACCGGCTCAGACCATTGCCCGGTACAGTTGGAATATATACTCTGATCCCTAACAAATCCACCCGGCCTGGGGGAAAATCGACGTTTTTTTCTCGTTCGCCAACCATCCCCCGTCAAGTCGATATCGGCCCACTCCTCCCCTGACCCTGTGAAATCCTCTGACGCCTGAATTCTTACGAAGTTTTACATCTTTTTATAAAGGCCCAGCGTTCGTTCCCTGGTCATCAGGTTACGCCAGTCAGGCCCCAGACAATTCTCCCAGAGCGGTTCCAGGTTGAGAGCAGTCGTCACCATCAGATCCAGTTTAGCATCATCGAGTGTCGCTGTAATATTTCTCGGCAGATCTATATTGTGTTTTACCATCATCTCCCTGAACTCTTTCACCCCCTCCGGGTAAAATTCGTCCAAATAGTCAAAGGCTATGCAGCAACCAATCCCATGGTGAATACCAAGGACATAAGAGAGACCATAGGAGAGGGCGTGACAAGCACCAACCTGGGAATAGGCAATACTCATACCGCCAAAATAAGATGCCATCATCAGCTTGTCATCCCTGTCCGGATGATCGGCAAGAAAAACCTGCCGACAAAGATCAATGGACTTTTCTCCGTAGGATTTACTGAACTCATTGATATAGGTACCTTCCAGAGACTCCACATCGTGAATATAACAATCCATTCCGGTGTAAAACCATTGATTCTTTGGTACCCCGGCCAACAGTTCCGGATCGAGGATTATCTGGTGGTATAAAGTGTAATCGGAATTTATTCCCAGTTTCTTTTCCGGACCTGTTAAAATAGTTGTTCGAGAAATTTCCGCCCCCGTTCCGGCAAGCGTCGGCACCGCCACATGATACAGCGAAGGATTTTCGATCAAGTCCCAACCCTGGTAGTCGGCAGAGGAACCTGGATTATTCAACATCAAGGAAACAGCCTTGGCTATGTCAAGTGTAGACCCGCCTCCAATTCCCACAATACCATCCGCCTGCTCCGTATCATACTCTTTAATCTTTTTTACAAGTGCATCTATATAACTTGTCTTTGGCTCATCATCAACATTAACGGGCAAGAGAAGATCCTTTCCCTGCATAGGCAATCTTTTTTCAAGTTCTTCGCCCATAAAAACATCATCAAGCACAAAGACAAAAAAAGAATTTTTATGTAGCCTTTTCTCTGCAATAACATCACCAAGTTGATTAAACGACCCCCGACCAAACATAATATTTGGAACAATACTGAAATTTTTATACATATTCACTTCCATCTTTTATAGTTACATTTGAAAATAGAGATAACACCACACAAATTTAACATCGTAAAATTTAGTTTCCCGTTTTCTGCGTGCCAGATTTCAAGTCAGAATTTGACACAACTTCGTGGATAAAAAAAATTATTCAGGCATACACCTAACACAGATAAGCTGCAGGCAAGTGCCTTGTTTCTGTTATGAACCCGTTAAGTTGAACATTACCTTTATTTTCTTATTTTTCTTTACAGGTTTTATGGAGTAAGGCAATTAAATATCAAAACCCCGCAAATACGACTCATAACTATTTTTCAATCCCTGACGAAGACTCAGTTTGGGTTTCCAGCCCAAGTTTTTGATTCTACTTGTATCCAATAATTTTCTTGGGGTACCGTCCGGCTTATCGTTATTATAGATTATTCTGCCGTCAAAACCGACCAGTTCAGCTATCAATTCGGCAATTTTTTTAATAGTCATATCTTTTCCGACACCAATATTGAGAAAAGACGGATTATCACCGGAGAAATGCGACTGTTCAAGGTTCATAACATGGATGCAGGCGGCCGCCATATCATCCACGTGGAGAAACTCGCGCCTGGGCGTTCCCGTACCCCAAAGAATTACTTTTACGCCGCCCTTGTTTTCAAGAGATTGCCTAGCCGGCAGATAGCCGATTGCCCTGCTAATATCACCGGGAATGGTGCCATATCGTTTTTCATCAGCAATAATAGCGGACACATCACCCGCCTTCGCTAATTTGGCCAGGTGGAATTTTCTGATCATTGCGGGAATCACATGGCTGTTGAGCAAATGATAACTATCACCGGGCCCAAAAAGATTAGTCGGCATTACAGAACGATACGACGTTCCATATTGTCTATTATACGATTCACACTGTTTGATACCGACAATCTTGGCAATCCCGTACGGCTCATTTGTTGGTTCAAGAATTCCGGTTAATAGATGTTCTTCCTTTATTGGCTGCGGCGCGAATTTAGGATAGATACAAGAACTTCCTAAAAACAATAAATTATCTATACCAGCCTTGTAAGCTTCATGAATCACGTTGGCCTGAATCATTAAATTTGTATAAATAAATTCGGCAGGAAAACTGTTATTAGCCTGAATTCCACCAACTCTGGCAGCGGCCAGCACAACCCTATCAATCTTTTCGGTCTGGAAAAATTTCTCCACCGCCCTTTGGCAGGTCAGATCCAGTTCGGCGTGGGTTTTGGTGATAATTTCACTGCAAGCCGACATCTCAAGCTGCCTGACTATTGCAGCCCCCACCATTCCCCTGTGCCCTGCGACATATATCCTCTCTTCGGGAAAAACCATTTGTTTATCCATCAATTCAGTTATTCAGCAAACGGATCTAGTTTCACTTTAAGCCACAAGAACATGACCAGGTCACTTTAAAATCCACCCCGTCAGTAAATATTATTTTCAGTAACTACCGATGATTCGGCTACCCCATCAGGGCGACTAACGGATCGACCGCGACCAATGCCGTAATAGGATAGGCCCATTCCCTCTACCCGTGCGGGATCATAAAGATTTCTACCATCAAAAATGACCTTGTCCTTTATTTCTTCAACCATTTTCTTAAAATCAGGTACCCTGAAACTCTTCCATTCAGTGACGATAACCAGGGCGTCCGCACCCTGCAATGCCGCCTCCTTGGTACCCATTAAAGCCAAGTTATCCCTATTACCATAGATGCGTTGAGCTTCTTCCATCGCCTCGGGATCATATGCCCTTACACTGGCACCCGCCCCCCAAAGCGCCTGGAGGAGCACCCGGCTGGATGCCTCTCGCATATCGTCCGTATTCGGTTTAAAGGCAAGGCCCCAGACGGCAAATGTCTTCCCGGCAATATCTCCCCTATAAAATGAAGATATATATTCGAACAACTTGTCTTTCTGATCACGATTTACACTTTCAACGGCTTTTAAAATCTTTGCAGTATAACCTATCTCTTCGGCGGATCGTTCAAGAGCCTGTACATCTTTAGGGAAACAGGAACCACCGTAACCGCAACCGGGATAAATAAACTGGTAGCCGATTCGAGAATCGGATCCTATCCCCCGCCTCACCTGCTCGATATCAACACCCAGCTTTTCAGCCAAATTGGACATTTCGTTCATAAATGATATTTTAGTCGCCAACATACAGTTGGCCGCATATTTTGTAAATTCTGCACTGCGCACATCCATCATCATTATTTTATCATGATTACGACTAAATGGTTCGTATAGTTCACGCATCTTCTCTGCAACCACAGAACTATCCGTACCGATGATAATTCGTTCCGGCCGCATACAGTCTTCAAGTGCCGTTCCCTCTTTTAAAAATTCAGGATTCGAAACAACGTGTACGGAAACATTACAGTTTCTTTTGGCCAGAATTGTCAGCATATGTGCTTTTACTTTATCCGCAGTTCCAACCGGCACCGTTGACTTATCTATAACAATCTTGTCTTCATCCATATGATTGGCAATTTTACCGGCAACCGCCAATACATACTGCAAATCGGCACTACCATCTTCATCCGGTGGAGTACCCACGGCTATAAACAGAAGTTCAGCATGATTAACACCCTTCTCGCCGCTACTGGTAAAGGTAAGTCTCTTCTTAGCGGAATTAGCCAAGACCATCTCCGATAAACCAGGCTCAAAGATAGGTATAACCCCGTTCCTTAAACCTTCAATCTTTTCTTTATCAACATCAACACAACAGACATTATGGCCGACATCCGCAAGTACAGCTGCCTGCACAAGGCCAACATAGCCAACACCAAAAACAGTTATATTCATGATATCCTCAAAATAAATCGCGTTAAAAACCGCCCATGAAAAAATTTTACCAAACAATGCCGGTCATAAACCAAAAAATCAATTTTATCGGGTTTCCCAACCGTAATTCAACCTGCAAACAACCAACCTGACCTAAAATATCAATCTACACGAAAAACACCACATACCGTAAGAAAAGTCAATTTTTACCGAAAAAAATAAGCCACATATTCCAAGCACAAGGCAAACAGAAAAAATATTGTTTTTATACTTGACGAACAGATTGCAATCAAGTATTTTGCCGCACCTTGTCAAGCGGTTGAATCGCTCGTCGGCTCAGA
>CAZQOD010000120.1:0-9977 GCA_964594945.1 uncultured Desulfopila sp. | reverse complement strand
CTTAACTTAGTAAAACAAACACAAAAGCCCAAAACACTTTTAAAAAAGGAGAGAATAATGGCAGAACTGATTCAAGGTGTTTTTCCGGAAGGCGGCAAATCCAATGCCAAACAAGACGACAAGTCGGCCCCGAGCTATCTCCTGCATATCTCCATCACTTTTTCCGACCCACTTATCTGGCGCCGCATCCGGGTACCCGGAAAACTTACCCTGGCCCAACTCCACCATGTCATCCAACAGAGCATGGGCTGGCAGGACACCGGAATGCACCAGTTTACGGTGGGAAAAATCAGTTTTGAACCGACCATGAGCAAAGGAACCATCAGGGAAAGCAAACGCTTTGATGAAAACAGACACACCCTTGACAGTCTTGAAGAGGGGATGCTGTTTATGTTCACCTATTTTTACGATGCCGGAGACGGATGGGAACATGAGATACGCCTGGAAAAGGTTATCCCCCCCAGCCAGGAACTGAAACAATCAGAAATAATTGCGGGAGAAATGAACTGTCCACCCGAAAAAGCCGGGGATATCCACCAGTACCATGATCTCCAGTCCGCCATGGGAAACCCCGGCGACAGGGAAGCAAACAGACTTTTTGAACTGACCGGAAACGGCAATTTTGATCCGACGTTTTTTGATCTGAAAGCGGCCCGACAACGTCTGGCAACGTTAAATTATTAGTGCCTTACTCCATAAAACCTGTAAAGAAAAACAAGACACTTGCTTGCAGCTTATCTGTGTTAGGGTAGCAGTCCGGTTTTATTGCCAACCTACGGGGCAAGCCGCTCCACGGACCAAGTATGCGAACCGTCCACTCGCCTGTAGAGGAATCTATCATGAAGGCGATTCTTTCTACCTTGCCAAAATTCAATTTCAGTCGGCTCCACACGATAGCCGCCCCAGAAAGATGGGAGGGGGACCTTGCCCTCTCCGATTTTTTTCTTCATCTCCTGAAACTTCTGCATAAGAAGCTGGCGCGATGAAATGGGGTGGCTCTGCGAAGATACCCAGGCCGCCATCTGGCTCTCCTTCGGCCTTGTCATAAAATATTTAGCCGACTCGGCGGCGGAAATTTTTTCCGCACCGCCGCTAACTATAACCTGCCTCTCCAGCTCAAGCCAGACAAAGAGGAGGCTCACCTTAGGATTCTCTTTTATTTCAGAGGCCTTACGGCTACCATAGTTTGTAAAAAACACAAACCCTTTCCCATCAAAATATTTCAAGAGCACCGTGCGTTGACTTGGTTGTCCAGCTCCGTTAACGGTCGCAAGAATCATCGCCGTGGGATCGGCTATTTCCGTCTGACCAGCCTGTTCAAACCAGGATGAAAACTGCATAATCGGGTCGCGATCAAGATCGGTTTTCTGCATACCGCTTTTTAAGTACTCGCGACGAAACTGACTAAGATCCACTTTTTACCTCCCACCCAAATTATACACACATAACATGTGAAAATAATTCAGGTCCTAAACAATACCTTCTAATTTCCAGTCCTGCGTACCAACGGGCCTGGCCCAACTCCATTCTTCCCTAAATTTAACCGGAGTTGTCATACGGCCAGCAACAACTTCACCACTCTTTTCATCCACGGTATAATCGAGAAGATTGGCCGAAAACAAAACCGTAACAAAATCTTCGCCATTTTCGCTGCCCGCCCGCACGATCTCGACTGAACGAATAGCGATGGATTCCAATTTATTAATTTGGCCCTTGCTGTGCATCTCCTGGAAATGACGCTCATATTCTCCGGCCAGTTGATCGCCAATCAGATGTCGAAACGATGACAAATCCCTGCGCATCCACCCCGCCTGCACCTGGAAAAAAACATCCGATGCTATTTCAAGAAAATAATCTGGATCAAAGGTCGGATCCGAGCGACGGATCTGTTCCAGGCCGTCAACCAGTGAGCCTTCACTCTCCTGTACGGGCGGCGGCGGAGGCGGGGCAGACTGTCCGTTACCTCCACCAAAGATATCGTACATATTGCTACGGGGGCCGGCCCGTCGACCGTTGACACGATAATCACCGGAACCCGACCTGGTAAATTTTTTAAAAAGAAAATAGGCAATACCGGCCAGCAGGAGTAGGGGTAAAATTCCCATCCCCGAGCCACCGGCACCGAACATGGACCCAAAAAGCATGCCGCCCAATGCTCCGCCCAATAAACCGCCTGCCAATCCCCGCCTGAAACTGCCACCTCTTTGTGACCTGCCCGGCTGTACGCGTCTAGTGGTCATTTTTCTATGGGGAACCGAGCGAAAGGATCGCCCTCCCATCCTCGACCTGGCATCGGCATAGTCAACGCTCAAACCGCCTTCAATAAGGGAAAATGCAATAAACAACATAAAGATCGGTGCAATTTTTTTACACAATTTCAACATAATCCTTGTCCAATATAATAATTAATTGTACCTAAATCTTGCCGGATTTAGGTTGTAAATAACCTCGACGGACAATACCCCGCCCGCCCCTTCCGGATAAACTGGAAATACAAACCAGGCTACACTATAGTACAGCCGTAACAAGATGCCAGAACGATTCCTCTTTGCCAATAATTTAATAGTATCATAACCGATATCTGTCCAGAAATTAGATAGTTCAGAATCTGCACTATCTCCGAGGATAAAATTTTGGGCGCAACGAAGAATCAGGGCAAAATAGCCATTTCCGGATGGACATTAACTAAAAAACCCCAAACCATGCTGATAATCCACCCTCCGTTAACAAAGGCCTGCGAACCACCGGCACCCCTTGCCTATCTATTTGCCTTCGTAAAAAAACACGGCCACCCCTGTTCCATCTGCGATATGAATATAGAGGGTATGCATTATCTCTTTGCCAATGCAGGAACGAGCACCGATACCTGGTCAAAACGGGCTGTAAAAAATATTGGCCGCAATCTTGAGGCAATGCAAAACAAAAGACTTTACGCAAATATTGATCGCTACAAAAGATCAGTCTCCGATCTAAACCGCGTCCTCCAAAATAAGGGCGAACAATACAACCTGCAACTGTCCCTGGCCAACTACCAGGATAATACGCTCTCACCACTTAAAAGCAAGGATCTTATTTACGCCGCCACCACATACCAGGACAATATTTTCTTCCCTTACTTTGCCAAGAGGTTGGAAGAACTGATCGAAAATAATAATACCCGACATATCGGTTTTTCCCTGGGCTATCTAAGTCAGGCTTTATGCACCTTCGCAATGATAGGTTTTTTAAAGTCACGCTTGCCGGATATAAAGATTATTGTCGGCGGGGGACTAGTCACCACCTGGCTCAGCAGAACCCAGTGGCACAATCCATTTACGGACCTGGTGGATCACTTTATACCCGGTCGAGGTGAAGAACCGCTCCTGCGCATTCTCGGAACCTCAAGCGATTTCAAACAGCTGAAACCGGACTATAAACCACTTTTTACAAACAACTATCTCAGCCCGGGGTTCATTCTGCCCTATGCCGCCTCCACCGGTTGTTTCTGGAAAAAATGCAGCTTCTGCCCAGAAACGAGCGAAGACAACCCATACCTGCACGTGGCACCGAACAGGGTAATCGACGATTTGAAAAAATTAAAAAAAGAAACCAACCCTTCACTTATCCATTTTCTGGACAATGCCATCAACCCGGCAACACTTACAGCCCTTACCAACAGTCCGCTCCACACCCCCTGGTACGGTTTTGCCCGTATAGATCCGCAACTGGCTGACCTTGTCTTTTGCAAACAACTTCGACTCTCCGGCTGTATAATGCTAAAACTCGGCCTTGAGTCAGGGGATCAGGATGTCCTCGACAATATGAACAAAGGTATCGACCTGGAACTTGCGGCCACAGTACTCCACAACCTGGAGCAGGCGGGTATCGCCACCTATGTTTATCTTTTATTCGGTACCCCGACGGAAGACCACGACCGGGCCGACAAAACACTGGATTTCGTTATAACTCACCACCGGGCCATAACATACCTCAATCATGCCATTTTCAACATGCCGGTCGACAGTAGGGAACATTTGAATCTTGTTATATCAAATTTTTACACGGGCGACCTAACAATTTACCATAATTTCACCCATCCAAAAGGCTGGACCAGAGGGAAAATACGACGATACCTGGAAACGACCTTCAAACGCTCCCCGAAAATTGCCGAGATTGTGCAACGGAACCCCCCGTTTTTCACATCAAATCATGCACCTTTTTTCACAAGCAAATCTTTTAACACAAACGTTTTCGAATCCGCTTACCCAGATAAAGGTCAGCAAGCAACGATAAAATGATAATAATATGAATATACAAGGAATAATTGCAGCCGTTCTCGCGGCAATATGTATGGGAACAATGGGTGTTTTTTCAAGAAAAACCGGACTGCAAGCCGAGGTGATTACTTTTTTCAGGCTCTTTTTCGGCGGCGCTTTCTTACTATTGCTGCTCATTTGCACAAAACAACTCCGGCTCCTTAAGACAAGACCCGCCTGGCCCGTTATTTTCAACGGCTTAATGCTGGCGGGCTTTATTATTTTTTACGTTCAGGCCATGTATCTCACCACCATGGCCAACGCCGTAATGATCCTCTACCTCGCCCCCCTGGCTGCCTCAATATACGCTCATTTCTTCCTCGGAGAGAGACTGAATATACAGGGTACCATCCTTATCGCGACAGCACTCCTGGGCTTTGCCATGATGATGGAATTCAAAGTCGATTTTGACCAAAACGGCAGCCACCCACAGGGGATACTCTTTGCAACACTGAGCATGATCTGTTATGCAACATTTATTCTTATCAACCGCTCCGACACAACCGACATTCACGCCTATACACGGACATTATATCAACTGCTAGTGGGGGCTGTTTGCATGGTACCCTTTCTTATTGTCAAGCCGCCGACCATAAGCTGCACCACCATCCCCTGGCTACTGGGCGCCGGTCTTATTCCCGGTTTCCTGGGTATTCTCCTAGCCGTTGTCGCCCTTGAAAAAATACCCACCGCAACCTTTGCCACCCTTGCCTATATCGAGCCCATATTCGTCGTCGTCCTCGGCTGGGTGATGTTCGGAGAAAGTCTGAACAGCTTACAAATATCGGGCTGCTTGCTTATTCTTGCCAGCAGCATGATAAAGGGTGCCACGGCACGAAACTGCGAAGAATAAGCGGAATGATCGTCAGGGACTGGTACATTCAACCAGTTCAACAACAAAGGTCAATGCCTCACCCGCCAGGGGAGGATTGGCGTCGAGCACGATATTCTTATCATTTATCTCAACAACTTTAACACGCATTATTTCGCCGTTGGCACCGCCGACTTCCAGCATCATCCCCACTTCCGGGGCAAGATCAGGAGGTACCTGCTCGATCGGCGCCGTAATTAACATTTCCTCATTTCTTTTTCCATACGCCTTTTCAACGGGAATATTAACGGTCTTTTTCTCGCCCACTTTCATACCGAGCATCGCCTCGTCAAATCCGGCAATGACCTGACCACTTCCCACTGCAAACTCAAGAGGATCCTTACCCGCCGAACTATCAAAAACAGTTCCATCTTCCAGTGTGCCAGTATAGTACACCTTAACATTGTCACCCCTGCGTACTTCCGTCATATTTTCACCCTCAGACCAATGGTCGTTCTTTTTCCTTGTTTTTACGTACAGGGTATAAACCTGTACCTCTCTAAACACACTATCAATACACTATTCGGGAATAACTCGGAAAATTTCCGTCTTATGGCGCACATTCTTGTAACTGAACTGTCCCATGCTTTCACACTGATAATGGCCGTTCAACAGACTTGCCGTCTGGGCGGAAATACAAATTTCTCCCCCTGAACAGCTTCGTTCAATACGGGAGGCAATGTTAACACCATATCCCAATACGGTATAGTCACAAAACTGATCGGAACCGATGGTGCCCACCACAACCTCCGCAGTGTTGATACCGATACCAAGGTCAATTCTGCACCCCAGACGATTCTGCCATTTCCGGCGCAGGTAGCGCATGGCAACCTGCATCTCAAGACCGGACGCCACCGCTCTTTCCGCATGATCCGGCTGCGGTAGGGGGTTCCCCCAGACAACCATCAATGAATCACCAATTAATTTATCGATGGTACCACCATTGGCCCGGACAATTGATATCAATTTCCCGAAACATTCACGCAACATTTTAATTAATATTTCCGGCTCGGTCTTTTCACATAATTTTGTAAAACCACGTAAATCAGCAAACATCACCGTTACCGTCTTACGCACCCCATCCTCCTGTAGAAGGCGAGGATTTTTTATAGCCATCGCCGCAATGGTCGGTTCGACAAAATAACCGAAGGTCCTTTGAATATCGTTTTTTTCTTCTTCCAACATTGTCGAGCCCCAACCCAAGGTGCGAATAATCATAATTAAGCAACCAAGCAACGGGGCCGTCAAGGGCATGACTATATGGAACGCCGAACAATAGGAATGAATCAATACCGCATAAAAAAACCAGACCACCACCGTAAAAATAATACCTTTAACCATCCCCTCTTCCAGGATGGTGACGCCGGGGAAAAAGGTATGAAACATAATAATCATGGCGGCAACACTCATGGGGAGCCGCGAATAGCCTTCAATTGACTTTAAGCCGTAAAACAATAAGTCAAAAGAAATAAAGACATCGGCAAATTGAACAACACACAGGGTCACACCGACAAGAATCGTCACAAAAATAAAAACCTTTAAGCGCGCATACTTCGCATACTTCAATCGCATTTCAATCATAACTGTATATCTACGACCTAAGAGTAACCCTGATGGCAGAGAACGACCTCGACGAATCGGTTCAGTCAACCGCCAACAAGAATTTATTTTGGAAAAGGGCGAGAATCAAGCATCTCAAACAGGTAGATTTGATCTGAAAGCTCAATCATCAAAACCGTAACAAAACGTTTTATCAGCCGGGCAACCCCCACGGCAAAACCAAGTTTAAACAAGATAGCGCAGACTGCAAAACATCTCATTTCCGAATAGACATTAACCAAAAAAGCATTTGATCAATGCTTGAAAATATGTGCGGAAACAGCGAGCAGTATAGTCTGCAATGTAATTTTCAACAAGATTATTATTCCGGCCAAACCTTGTATGCCCGCATACACCGTCGATACCTTATATTTCCAATAAACAGGTGGAGACGACTCCAAAGCCCAAAAACATAATTTAAGATTCTATAAAATTACCAACAGCAAAACAACAGATAACGACAACGGGAAATGCGGCAAACGGATTCTCCAGAGAATTATTTAAGAAAAAAACTCTATTGTCAGTGCATTTTAAAAAAAAGGGCCCGGAGAGTCACCCCTCCAGGCCCTTTTTTTAGGTTTCCACAAACACAGTCTCCGCACTATACGCAGACCAAAAAACAACAAGATACAAACTTATAAAAATAACTCTTTAATCAGCCGCTAGAAAACTATGCTCTTCCGTAAGCAACTCATATTTACCATTTACCTGAATATATCGTCTCTCGAACTGGTCGGCATACGTGGTCGTTAAACGCATACCCGCAATCACATTCGGCCCCGGCTTTTGCGTTATAAATCCTTTGCCAACTTCTCGAAATAATAGTTTCTGACCGCTCCGTACCTTCTGACCGCTCCGTACCTTCAATCCACCATTACTACGCTTCGCCATCTTCATCGAGACTTATCCTTATTTTACCATAAATAATCGACAACAAACACCGGCTGCAACCAACGGCGTCTGTCTGTTTGCAGATGGGCCCCCCATCTATCCATTTAACAGTTCACCGCAACACCACGGCAAACAACCTCCGACTGCCTCACTCATAAGCACATATCGTGCCAGAAACACACCAAATTTTTCGCAATCTCATAAAACATTAAACTATGACATATAATTTCGTGTTATCAAAAAGTTACATGCAATCAAAAAAAATTCGCCCGCCATATCGTTCCTATACAGATAGCGATAAATCGCCGATAATCGTGGATGACCGCATCTTATCGCAAACTTAGTTGACACCTAAGCAGTTGCATTTTTCCTGTCTAATTTCTTTTACCCCGATCACTACATTGACAAACTTGTCAATCGTCGCTATTATCGACAGATAACCTATTGAAGAGATTTTATATTTCATACATTCAACCATTTTCCCCACGCCACAATTTGACAACTTTGTTTACACTATGACCACCATTCAACCAACTTCACTACAAAACTCCAAAAACAATCTCGTCCTCCTTAAACAACGCCTGACCCAGGTTACACAATCCTGGGCCATAGACGACTACAGATCTTTTGTTACATTTTATACCCGAATTTTGCCCAAATATATGGGCACGGAACGGTGCACCGTTTACATAATGGAACTCGGCAGTGACAAAATATGCTCAATATTCGGAACGGGCCTGGGTGAAATTAAAATTGAACCTCCCCTCGAAGGATCCATTGTCGGCAAGGTCATAAAAACAAAAAAAAGCATAATTATCAACGATTTGTCTCAAAAGAACGGCTTCCATACAGATATGGCGGAACAGACGGGATTCACCTGCTACAACACACTTTGTTCACCCATTAAAAATTTAAGTGGAAACAGCGTTACCGGTGCGGTACAGCTTCTCAATAAATCAGGCGGCGGAACTTTCGATGATAAAGATATGCAACAGCTTGAAGAAATGGCATATTTTCTTTCCATGTTCATTGAATCCATTGTCCTCAATCAAGAAATTATCCGTATCGCCAGGCATCTTAACCAGGAAGTCGATCGATTGGAAAAATTCCGTGTAAAGGGACGATTATTTATCGCGGCGAGCAAGGCCATGCGTGAGGTACTGAAAATCGTCCGCTCGGTCAGCAACAGTCCGGTCAACGTGTTGATACAGGGAGAAAACGGTACCGGAAAAGAGTTAATTGCCCGTATGATCCACGAAAGCAGTAACCGCAACCGTAACTCGTTCGTGGCGGTCAACTGCGCCTGCATCCCGGAAAGCCTTATAGAGAGCGAATTCTTCGGCCACGAACGGGGTGCCTTCACAGGCGCGGAAACAACGCGCATCGGGCGATTCGAAGAGGCGGACGGCGGCACACTCTTTCTCGACGAAATAGGAGAAATGCCCCTCTCCAACCAGCCTAAATTTTTAAGAGCCATCCAGGAGGGGGAGGGTAGTCGCCTCGGCAGCAATACCACCATCAAATACAACCTTCGCCTTATCAGTGCTACTAATAAGGATTTATCCAAAGAAATTGCCGACGGAAATTTTCGGGAAGACCTTTTTTTCAGGCTTTTTTCCGTGGAAATTACAATCCCACCACTCCGGGATAGAAAAGACGATATCCTGCCCTTAGCCCTTCATTTCCTCCAGGAGACTGAAAAACTTTTCAAAAAGACCACCGCCGGTTTTGCCCCGGAAACCCTGGATTTATTCGAGATGTACCCGTGGCCGGGCAATATAAGACAACTAAACAAAGAAGTGGAGAGACTGGTGGCATTGACCCAGGAAGGCAACACCCTCACACCTGACACCTGTTCAAGGGAACTCCAGACCTGGCGAAACAGTCAGCTGGCCCCTTCGAAAAGAAACCATTCCCCTCTCAACTATTCCCTCACCGAGCATGTCCAGGAACTGGAAATCAGCCTCATTACCCGTGCCCTGCACCGTACCTCCGGTAATAAATCCCAGGCTGCAAAAATGTTGAAAATCACCCGCCAGGGCTTACTTAAAAAGATGAAACGATATCGAATGGAACAAAGTTTTTAAACAACTGCTTTTCACACGCAAGGTTTGAAAAAATATTCATATGATTTGTGAACCAATCTCTACAAATTAACAATTAAACCTTAATGTTCTTAACTAAATAACAAAATGATGCGTAAAGTACTGTTGTTAACAGCGTCCTTTGAACAAGGTAGAAATAGAACTCAAGACATAAATTAGTATCTGTCCATGGATGAGCAATTTTGCACTAAATCGAGGCGCTTGATAAATTTAACC